>NZ_PNDV01000019.1:0-56263 GCF_005930865.1 Pseudoalteromonas sp. S554
AGGGCCACAACATTTTAGCCAACAATTTTTTGCCCGTTATTAGGGCGTTAGCAAGCAAGGAAAGCTCGGTGAAATACTCACTATTATTTTTACTACTTTGTAATCTGGTCTCATTCAACAGTCTTGCCTGTTCAATTGCTGGTTGGAGAATGTTTACCCCAATTCCCGATAGTTGGAATGCGGTTACCCTTGAACAACCCGAAAACGGTTACTTTTGGGAGCTAGTGCCAGAGCCAGTAGTGGAATTAGGTAGTTTGTCTCGGGGATCAGGCAAACGAAGTTCAGCTTGTTCTGATTTCGGAATTATAGAGTTAAGCGTATCTCTTCCAGAAAGCAGTTCATATAAAATTTCAGATTTTGGTGTTTACGTTAGACTCACCGAAGGAAAACAACCTGATTTAATATTTCCGGATACGCCCATGACTGGACGTATAGATAATGGAGTAATGAAATTGGTATTCCCTTGGCTAGAGCCTCAAAAATCAAAGATAGAGCCATTAAATTTAACATTAGATATATTTCTGGTATCACACAGACTTAATGTAGGTAAATCCGTTAAACTTGTGGTTAAATAGCTTGATAACAAGCTAATTAATAAGGAAAAAAACAGTTGGCTGTTTTCGTTCCTCAACATTTTAGCCAACAATTTTTTGCCCATTATTAGGGCGTTAGTTTCCTGTCGAGGTTTCGTGAAAAAATTTGCTCTTGCTATATCAATTTTGGCCTTAGTTGTTTTCTATTTTATTACAAAAGAACATAGTGAAATTGAAAAGTTTAGCGATAAAAATGATAGTGAAAACGCTGTTTCTAAAGACTTAAAGCGCAAAGAAAAATCAACGATTGAAACTGATATAGGTGTTAGTGAACTTGCATCGGCAGAAGAATACTTACTTGAAGCAAAAGAAATACGTCGTTGCAGCGCAATACCCAAAACTCAAGATGAACTTGATAAATGGATGAGCAAAGTAAATGAGGTGGGTGAGCCCTACGAGTATATCGAAGAGGTTTTGTCTCGTTTTGAGCGCTGTTCACAATTTAATTTTATATCTGATGATTTTGTTGAATTACTTTTTAAAGCAATTGAATTAGGTTCCGATAATGCCGTAGCAGAGTTATGGGCTGTTTCGGATAGAGAATATTTTCAAAGTAAAGGCTTAGATGAATTAAGCAGAGAAGACACAATAAAGCAAAGAGTTAAATTTAATAAATTGAAATACCGCCTTTCCGAAAGTGTTGCTTTGACTGGTGGAGAGCAGTCAATATTAAGGCTGGTAAAAGAGTATCAAAATTACGATCCTGACACTGGAAACCCAAACTATTTAAAAGTCATAGCATATGCAGACTTTGGGTTAAAAATAGTAGAGGATAACGATATTTATTTGAAATTAGATTTTATCAAGCAGCGTATTCATCAAAATATGGAATTTCAAGATATTGAACAGGCGCAAATGCTAACTGAAAAGTTGTTGAATAAGTTTGTTGAAAATGGAAACTAACAAAACAATTAACAGAATTCGCTTCGCTCATTGGAAAAAATCCTCGCTGGCACCTCGTGCCAAAGCACTCGGTTTTTCGCGTTATTGTAAGCGTTATAAGACGAGGGAAGATATGAGTTTACCAAGGGAACAATTAGCAAAAGTTAGAACTCCGTTTAGGGTTCTATCGGGTTTCATCTTTGTACTTTCATTGTTTGCTATTTTAGCTACTGTAACTTTTGCGTTCGCAGAACCATATGATCATATTATTTGGCTTTTAGGTGTTGTGACGTTTGGCATGTCATATATATCTGGGCATATTGTATTTACAGGTTATGCCCCCAAATTTTTACTGTTTACGCATGGTGCTAAAGATGGCTTATAACAAGTGACTAAAGTTATGAGTGTCCACAAGTGGCACGTATGCGACTGTCAGATTTGATCATAATAAAAAAAATAAATCTGACAGGTTAGTTAAGACTTATTCAATTAGCCTTTGCTCTAAAAGCGCAGCGCATCATACCCTCTTTGTGAATCGTTCACTATAATTGGCCTCACCCATCAAGTTGAAAGTATTCGTTTTATTCTGGCAAAGACAAAACATATTGCACAAAGAGAAATGAATTAAGAGTAAATGAAATAAACGTAAACCAACTATTGCTTTAAATTAACCTTTACTAGCTCATATCTGATCTTACAATTTAAGAGAATAAGTTTAGACTTCATTTGACAGACAGCCATGAGCGAGAAGCAGTCAATCAAAAGCTTTGATGCTGAAGTCAAGGTTTGATCCTCGGCTTTTCAGCCCAAAAGTGCACTGACATTGGTACTCAACGATGACTGAGGCGAAAGCCATTGGCCTTAATTCATATGAGTGACTGGTGCATATTCACACAAATCGACGCCATTACTAGATATATCCATATTTAAAGTGAGTTCAAAAAGTAAGAACATTTGGTTTTTTAAATGAAAGACCAAGTAAACACAAATGTCTGCTTGACAGGAACTTTCTAATGGGTGAGCCTCGTTTGCTCTGTTCGCTGGAATTACCTCTACAGCTCAAACTGAATAATATGTCAGACACAGCTAACAATAAGTTTAGCAATCTGCTAATCTAGGAACATTAAATATATATCTGATTTCTATTTACAACTATCCCAATGCTGTTTATTTCCTTGCCAATGCAATATCTTCATGCCATCGGAACATTCCAAGGGGCTTTATTAGCAGCAATGCTCTTGTTTAGTGCTGGTGTTAACAATGCTGGGCGCATAATGGGCGTTTGGTGTCTTTTTCAAGCATTTTATTTCTGCAGCCCTTTGATTGTAGTGCATGCTAATGATACTTTTTTTGCCAATTTAATTGGATGGGGCTACTTTGTTCCCGCCAGTTTTGGTGCATTTTTATATTTATATTTTCGGTCATCGATAATTAAAAAGTCATTCCATATAAAGGATTGTATTCATGCTACGCCGTTATTACTTTGTATTCTCTTAAATATAGATTTTTTATTTTCTACCCCTGCCGAAAAAATCAACATCGCCAATAACGCCTTACATAAAGAAAACATTCTACTGCTGACTCAGATTATTATGTTCGTACAGGCATTTTTTTATTTAGCATTGAGTGTCAAACTGATAACCAAAAGTGGACGCCATGCACGTGACACGCTTTCCAACTTTAATCCCAAAATATTTACTTGGTTATGGATAGTATTAAGTTTGTACGCAGGGATGTTCTTGACAGAAACTGTCAGCATAATAATCGGCGCAAATTATTCTTTGGGTATTGTAAGTGATCTCATAGCCTTTACATTGATATATAGCGTTTCGATGGCTCAATGGCGTAAGCCAAACTTATTTGCGATTGATAACTTGAGTGAAACTTCAACGAAAGTTCTCAACTCGACAACCAAACCACAATACTTTGACTCTCAAACTAAAACCAAATTATTAGAAAACATCGTTCAGTATATGGAAGATGAGCAACCTTATTTAGAAAGTGAACTTACCTTAGACGTGCTAGCAAAGTATACCAACCTAAGTAGTCATCACTTATCTGAAATCCTCAATCAACAAGCAAATAAGAACTTCTATCAATTTGTCAACGAATACAGAATAAAAACAGTCTGTTCTCAAATTTCTTCTAATCCCAACGAGAGACTTTTTGATCTAGCTCTATCTGCTGGGTTTTCCTCAAAAAGTACCTTTAATGCCGTTTTCAAGCAATTCAAAAGAATGACCCCAAGCCAGTATAGGAAACAGCTGAAACTCGATAGCGAATGAGTGCGAATCGACCGAATCGCACGTCCAACTCGTCCAAATCGGACGATTTTTCTCTTTGACTCCTCTTTAATGCAGCTTCTAATCGCCGTGGATAACAATATTCATCAGACGATTTAATTAGTGGAAAATAGAATTAAGGACAAAAATTGAAGACTATAATTTTAACTTTTTTTATTGCGTTTGTAATTGGCTGCACTAGCCTGAATGAACCAAAGTCAATTACAAAAAACACAAAAACGCAAGAATGGAATACTCATACTAACCTGCCTTCATCTGGCAAGGTAGTGAGCATTAAGGCATTAAAAAGCAACCTGACTGAGCTAAGTCAACGCCTTGATACGATCCACCCAGACCCGGGCTTTACTATGGATGTATCTGAAGTTAAATCGCAGATAGAGTCCTTGTCAGAAGGTATAACTTCACCCATGACACATTATGAAGCATGGAAATACTTCTCTCAGCTGAATCCTTACTTTAAAGATGGACACATGCTAATTGCTTCGCCACAGCTTGATGATCAATTTAAGAACCACATTCAGAACGGTGGTCGGCTATTTCCATTTGACGTAATGATAGATGCATCCCAACGTTTGCTTGTGGCGGAAACTATTGAGGGCCATTCAGATATTAAAATCGGTGATGAGATTATCTCAGTCAACGGAGTTAGGGCATCAAAAATAATTGAAACTATGTTGGCAAGAATGTATGGCGACTCTTCAGAGTTTAGGGCTGCTTTTACTGCCAGTCGATTTAACAAAATGTACTGGTTACTGTTTGGTAGTATCAAAGATTATCAAATTGAGTTTATGCATAAAAATAAGCGCAAGCAATTTTCTATAATGGGTGTCACTGATGAGCCGGAAAATCACAATGCTGATGTGAGGGAATTTGTCCAAAGTCGAATACTAGACAATGACATAGGGTATTTGCGTGTCGAACGCTTTTTTTATTCTCAAGAACAAGAACAACCTTTTTTCACATTTCTAGATGAAACGTGGCAGGCGTTTAAAGATGCGAACGTCAAAGATGTGATTATCGACGTTCGCCATAATCCTGGGGGGACCGATCACTATTGGCAGCAAGGTATTGCACCTTACATTACGAGCAAGCCATTTCCATTTCTGTCAAACTTTAAAATTCGTATGACGAAACGAAATATCAAACTAGGACCTATTAAAGGTAATCAAGGTGAGGTTATTGAAGGCACATTTAATCAATTAGTGCCTGTCGACGCGCATAAGGGTTTAAAGATACCTGGACGGGCATATTTACTAATGGGGCCGCTCAGTTATTCATCCACTATTTTGTTTTTAACCTCACTACAGGACTCTCGTCAGGCTGTCATCGCGGGTCATTCAAATGTAAGGTCTTGCACTACTGGGCGTATAGAAACTCATGTATTGTCTGGTTCTAATTTAGAACTAACCATGCCGACACTTATCTTTACTCGCCCATCAGGAAAAGAGCATTGTCAGCAACCTATCGAACCAGATGTTTATGTGTCGAACGAAGTAATAAATTCGAATGAGGCAGTGGAACACTTAGCAAAATATATTACCGCTAATAGGTAGACGAATATAGACGGGTTACCCAACATTTAAATAAGAGCGGTTAACGTGCAGGCTCAATCAAATCTGATGGTTTTACCAACCCCGTCTTTAACTCAACACGTTAACCTAATTCGTTTTATGGTCGTTAAGAAGAAGCCTTGTGTTCATCAAATGAAGTGAATGCGAAATGAAGGGGGGGCAAATCTTGACTTCAGACATTAAAAACCTTCGATGTCTGCTCATACCACATATGCGAATATCCGATTTGAGCAAAATCTAAAAATCAAACCTGAAAGAATAGTTAAGATTTATTCAATTAATCTTTGCTCTAAAAGCGCAGCGCCTCTTACCCTCTTTGTGAATCGTTCACTATAATTGGCCTCACCCATCAAGTTGAAAGTATTCGTTTTTTATTATGGCAAAGAAAAAATCACTGCACAAAGAGAAATGAATGAGGAGTAAATGAGTAAACCTAAACTCATGATCAACTTTTATGTTTGTCACTTTCTCTAAAAGCGCAGCGTCACTACCCTCTTTGTGAATAAATTACTTGTACAGTCTTTGCCAGTAACAAAAGCATGCTTTACGTCTATAAAATAGCCGTATAACTGCACATTTGTAGTAGACGCAGAGCTCGCTCGCGTGAAAAGCGCAGCTTTTAATAATTTAAAAAAAGTTACTCGGTAGTAGTTAAATGTAACTATGTGTGTATTGAACACACCAACTAAGTTAATTGCTCAAGCTCGGTGATAAGCGCTAGAGCCTCTGCATTAGTTGACCCACACACATCAACTGTGGCACTAAAGTCACTGCATACTTTTGGTCGAGACTCATCACCAAATAACTTACATAAATTGCGCTCATCTAGCTGAATACAACGTTCTCCGGCCTTTTTGCCATTTGGCATACCCGGTATTGCCGAGCTAATACTTGGCGCAATACAACATGCACCGCAGCCTAATCGACACGCCATTGGCTCTGTTTTCATAACACCCTCAGTTTAAATTAACCATATATTTAACAATACAGACTCCTTTTTAGAGCCAAATATTTATTTGTAATACACATATGTAATGCTTTGTTACATCTTCAAACGCCTTGTAAACACTTTATTGCGTATTATTGCCCTATCACCACTTTTATGAAGGAATGCCTTGTGGCTACTAAAAAACAAATTGTTCTTCCAATCGCAGTTTTAGCTGCCGGAATTGCACTGGCAATTGGCTTTTCAAATATGAAAACCCCGCCTGAAGAAAAACCAGCGCAAGATACTCGTCCACTGGTTGCTGCGCAAACAGTCAACATTGATGCAATAACACTCGACGTAAAATCGTACGGAGTTGTAAAACCTAAAGACCGTACCGAGCTAATTGCACAAGTTAGTGGCCAAGTTATTTCCGTAGCAGATGAATTTGTTGAAGGTGCATTTGTAAAACAAGGCGACATTTTAGCACGAATTGATCCAAATGATTACGAAGCCGATTTTATTGAAGCACAAGCCGGTCTTGCACAAGCAAGTTCAGCCCTTGAAATAGAACGCGCCCAAGCGCATGTAGCAAAAGCTGAATGGGAACGTATTAAATCAGACTCAAGTGACTCAACTGCATCAGAGCTTTATTTACGTAAACCGCAATTAGCCGAAAAGCTAGCGCGTTACCGCTCTGCCCAAGCCAGTGTTAAACGTGCAAAACGTAACCTTGAACGCACATATATAAAAGCCCCATACGACGCTATTATTAACGCACGCACAATAAGCTTAGGCTCTGTAGTAAACCCGGGCAGTAGCTTTGGCGCATTAAGTGCCATATCGGTGGCAGAAGTACGATTACCTGTAGCAGATAGCGAAATGCAATACCTAGCCAATGGAGGCATTGGTGCAACCGTTACCCTTAATGCTGAATTTGCCGGCAAGCAAACGTCTTGGCAGGCCGAAGTTGTGCGCAGCGAAGGCGTAATAGATCAAGTAAGCCGCATGAGCTATTTAGTTGCGCAACTGCCAACGCCATACGTCGATAACACTAAGCCACTACGTTTTGGTTCATATATTAATGCAACCATTGAGGGCAGAGCCCTTGATAACGCAATTATTGTCCCGCATCACCTTGTTAAAGATAAACAAATTGCCATTTTAAACGCGAACAATACTCTAAGCTTTAAAACACTGAATATTGTACGTGAACAAGATGGCATGGTAATAGCCGATCAAGGATTACAACTTGGCGAACAGTTAATTACCTCAGCACTAGAATACCCAAGCGAAGGAATGGCTGTTAAAACGGATGAAGATGACAAACAAGGTGAAGTAACACAGCTTGCTCTTAAAGAGGATACCCTATGAGTACCTCTGAAAAGGGCCTAATTGCCTGGTTTGCTCGTAACCCTGTTGCAGCAAATTTAATCATGATTTTTATTCTTGTTGGCGGTTTATTAACAGCCTTAACGATTCGTAAGCAAGCATTTCCGCAATTTGAAAGTAACTGGGTGAGTGTTCAAGCCGTTTACCCTGGCGCCGCACCGCAAGAGGTTGAAGAAGGCATTACAATAAAAATTGAAGAAAACCTAGAGGGATTAGAGGGCATTAAACGCTTTATAACTTACTCTAATCGCGGCTACGCACAAGCATGGATTGAAATTGAAGAAAAATACGACCTTCAAGAAGCTTTAGACGAGATAAAAGCCCAAGTAGATTCTATAAACTCGTTTCCAGCAGGTATGGAAAGGCCAATTATTCAGCGCGATAAGTTTCAACAAGAAGTGATGTTTATCGCGCTATATGGGGATATGACCTATGCCCAACTAAAAGAACTAGGTACCGATTTAGAAGATGAATTACTCGCTTTACCTGGTGTTAATTTAGTCAGTTTTTTTAGCGGCTTAAATTATGAAATAGGCATTGAGATTAGCCCCGACAAACTGCGTGAATACGGGCTTACTTTTAGAGATGTATCAAACGCTGTAAGAAACTTTTCAACTAATATGTCGGCTGGCCAAATCCGTTCAGATAACGGGTATATTTCTATGCGTGTTGAAAAACAAGCATATAAAGGCAATGAGTTTGAGCAGTTGCCTTTAATTACCCTTGCTGATGGCGCACAAATATATTTAGGCGATGTAGCCACCATTAACGATGGTTTTGAAGAAGGCTTATTATATTCAAAGTACAATGGTAAAAATTCGTTAATGTTTGATATTGCAGCATCTAAAGATCAAGACATTACCGACGTTGCCAAAGTACTTAAAAATTACATGGCCGAAAAAGAATCTAAATTACCACAAGGCGTAAAACTAACCCCTATGGTTGATTTAACCTACTACCTGCAAGGTCGTCTCGATATGATGATCGATAACATGGTATGGGGTGGTGTTTTAGTTATGCTGGTATTGGCATTGTTTTTACCGCTTAGATTAGCATTTTGGGTAATGATGGGTTTACCGGTTTCTTTTTTGGGTGCCTTTTTGTTCATGCCAATAGGCTTTTTAGATATCACCATTAATATGGTGTCGCTGTTTGCCTTTATTATTGTACTCGGTATTGTGGTGGACGATGCAATTGTTGTGGGCGAATCGGCAAGTGCCGAAATAGAAAAACACGGCCACTCACTCGATAACGTAATCCGTGGTGTTAAACGTGTTGCAATGCCCGCTACATTTGGCGTACTCACCACCATTGCTGCTTTTTTACCGCAAGCTATGGCATCAGGGCCCGGCGCAGCATTTTCTAAAGCGATTGGTGTCGTTATTATCCTGTGTTTGATTTTTTCGTTAATTGAATCAAAACTTATTTTACCGGCTCATATTGCCGCAATGAACCCACGTAAACCTAATCCTAAAAACCCATTGCACAAGGTGCGTATGGTTGTTGATAAAGGCCTTAAATCGTTTGTTCAAAATTACTACACGCCTTTCATAGGGCACTGTATTCATTATCGCTATACCGTAATTATTGGGTTTATATGTATTTTAATTATGAGCGCAGGCATGTTTGCAGGCGGTTTAGTTAAATTTGTACCAAACCCTAAAATACAACATGACTTTCCGCGTGTGGTTGTAGAAATGAATCTTGAATCATCAGAGCAAGCAACACTTGAAACAGCTAAAAAAATTGAAGCGGTACTTCTTAGTGTAGATGAAGAGCTTGAAGCGCAATACGGTCAAAAAATGATTCGTGACCTCTCGGTAAGCCTTCGTGGCCGTACCACTGCACAATTAATGGCTGTGCTCATTGAACCTGATAAACGCCCTATTGATACCTTCACCCTTAGCTCATTATGGCGTGAAAAAATGCCACCATTGCCGGGCGTTAAAACGTTGACTATTGAAGATAACTTATTTGGCGGCGGACGAGATGACGGCGACGTAAGTTTTAGACTGCAAGGTAAAGATACCGACAAACTAAAAGAAGTTGCTTCGTTATTAAAAACTAAATTACAAAGCATGGAAGGCGTAGGCGATGTTAACGACTCACTACAAAGCGCTACCGATGAAGTACAACTTGATTTAAAACCACTTGCATACAGCATGGGATTGACCCTTGCAGACGTTGCATCGCAAGTTAGCTTTAGTTATTACGGATTAGAGGCACAACGTATTTTACGTGAAGGCGAAGAGATCAGAGTGATGATCCGCTACCCTGAAAACGAACGTAACTCTATTAGTAACATACACAGCACACGTATTATCACGCCAACAGGTGTTGAAGTGCCGTTAAGTGAAGTTGCACAAATCAACATTGTAGATGGTGTAAACAGAATCCGCCGTGAAAACGCAAACAGAACAGTTAATGTATGGGCAGCCATTAATACTGATAAAGTTGAACCTTTTGCCATTGTAAAAGAAATCACTGACGAGTATTTACCAACCCTTTTACAAAATTACCCAGGTGTTACCAGTAATGTCGCTGGTCGAGTGCAAGAGGAAATGGAAAGTGCTGATGAGCAATTACGTGACTTTGCAATTTCACTAATGATTATATTTGCATTATTAGCTATTCCGCTTCGCTCATACTCACAACCATTGATCATTATGTCGGTTATTCCATTTGGTGTGGTCGGTGCAATGTTTGGCCATATGGTATTAGGTATGACCATGAGCGGCCTTTCAATGTTTGGCATCATTGCAGTAGCCGGTATTGTAGTTAACGATTCGTTAGTTATGGTTGACTTTGTAAATAAAGCGCGTGCTGAAGGTGTACCTATAAAAGAAGCGGTTATGCAAGCGGGAGCTCGTCGTTTTAGAGCTATATTGCTAACCTCAGTGACCACCTTTATTGGCGTGTTACCTATTATTATGGAAACGAGTTTACAGGCACAAATTGTAATACCTATGGCAGTATCACTCGCCTTTGGTGTGCTATTTGCCACCGTAATTACGCTTATTCTTATACCGTGTCAGTATGTCGCACTTGAAGATACAAAACGAATGATTCGTAAGTGGCGTGGTAAAAACCCTATTGTCGATGGCCAACCAACAACGACCAATAGCTAATTAAGTAAAACCCCCAACCAAGAAAAAGCTCGGCAACATGCCGAGCTTTTTATTTATCGTTAAAAATAACCTTCAATTATTTGCTAACTTCCCCTTTTCACTGGTATTTTAACTCTCAGTTTACTTTCTTAAAGGATTAACCATGGGTACATTTCAACTTATTTTATTTATCATATTTGCAGTACTAACCATTGTTGGATACAGAAAAAATAACCGTAATTTAATGTTATTGGGTGCCATTGTTGTAGCGTTTGCCTTTATAGGATTAGATTTTATGATGGGGGTTGATCATAGCCTGTCTGCTTATTAATAGTTAACGGCAAAAATACACTAAATAGTAAAATTAGTGCTCGTTTTTTATACCCGATACGTTTAGGTACTTAATATTAAAAAGCATAACAATTAAGGAAAACCATGAATTCATCTCAAATAGATCACATTCCTCAAGAAGCGTTTGATTGGTATGACGAATATGCCCATGGTTTAATGGACCGTCGCACTTTTATGAAAAAACTAGGTGGCCTTGCAGCACTGGGAATTTCAATGAGTGTGCTCACCAGCGCGCTTTTACCTAACTACGCACTTGCAGAGCAAGTTTCGTTTAACGATGACGATATTAAAGCCACCTACGAAGAATTTGATTCGCCAAACGGGCATGGTAAGGGTAAAGGTTATTTAGCGGTGCCTAGCAAAATTGAAGGTAAACTGCCGGTTGTGTTAGTTATTCACGAAAACCGTGGTTTAAACCCTTACATAAAAGACGTAGCAAGACGCTTAGCCAAAAAAGGCTTTATTGCTTTTGCCCCCGACGCACTTTTCCCGCTTGGTGGCTATCCGGGCAATGACGATGAGGGCCGTGCAATGCAACGCACGATGGACAGAGCTAAAATTCAAAACGACTTTGTAGCCGCCGCTCACTTTTTAAAAGCCCACCCTAGCAGCAACGGCAAATTAGGCGCCGTAGGCTTTTGTTTTGGGGGTTATATTGTTAACTACTTAGCCGCAGTTGATAGTGACTTACTCAGCGCGGGCGTGCCCTTTTATGGCACACCTGCAAGTGAAAGCTTACACAAAAATATTAAAGCCCCTTTAATGATTCAATTAGGTGAACTTGATAAACGCGTTAACGCCACATGGCCTGAGTATGAAAAAAGCTTAAAAGCTAACAATGTTGAGTACACTATGCACATGTACGAAGGTGCTAATCATGGTTTTCATAACGACTCTACTGGGCGTTATGATGAGCAAAAAGCAGAGCTTGCTTGGCAGCGTACCTTAGCGTTTTTTAATGAAAAATTAAGCTAAACACCATAAAAAAAACGCCGCATAAGATGAATAATGTGGCGTTTTAAATTTAAGTATTTAGCGACTTAACTATGTAGATGTTTAGTTATTTACATATCTGCGCTTTAAAACAAGTAGCGATATAAAAACCAGAATAAACACACTAAACGCCCCAGCACTGCTTGAGCCATCTTTATTCTCTATTTTTGCTATTTTTTCTTCTTTAACCCGCGTTTTAAAGCGTGCCAATTCCGCATCTAAATTTAGGCTCATATCGGTAACCGCTAAATTAAACCCCTCAAGTGACTTTTCATTGAGCGTTTCGTCAATACCAATAGCGGTGGTTCTTTTTTCAAGCTTGCTGATGCCTGGTGCTCTAAAAAGCATTTTTTTACTTTTTATATCAAAAACAGCAGTGTCGACAAAGGTTTGAATAGTATTTTCGTTACCGGGAATAACGTACATACCTACAATGGTCCAATACAATAATGCGGCGTTATTTTCATAGGTTTGCGTTACTTGATCGTAAGAAACCAATGCCATTACGTCTACATCGTATAGTCGCCCTACTTGTTCAATCGCTGAAAACCCTTCCCCACCTTTAAGGTACGTACTTGGAATTACTTCTATGCGGTCAATGTAATCGTACTGCAAAAAAGATTTTTTAACTCTTTCGAGCAACTCTACCTCATTTTGACTTTCAATTGCGTTTGCTCGCCAATCTTTAGAAGGCACAAATGAAATGCCCACTGTAACAGGTAATTTTAACACTGGAATTTCTGGTTTATACGTAGCACGGCTATCTTCGTTTGGATAAAGAAAGTCAACCAAACTGCTAGAACGCGTATTTTTACCTGCATTATTACTCACAAGCGCACTACATGAGGTCAGTACAAAAACCATCAACATGACAAAAAACGTATTTTTTTTCATTATTATTCCTTTTTAATTAAATTCAGTTATGTGTAAAAGCTCGCCTGATGGTCCCCATAAATAAATCACTTTACCCCACGGCTCTTGTTTTATCCCTTCAAAGCGAATATCAAAGTGAGTTAACTTACTAATAGTGTTAAAAGCTTCGTTTATGTTTAATACGCACACTTGCAGCATTAAATTTTCAGAAAATTCTTGGTTGTAGTAACGCTGTAAAAAGAGGCTGCATTCACCTGATGTTGCAATACTTAAATCAGCTGATGCCTGCTCAACATTAAAGCCCAGCGCCTGATAAAATGCACACGATTGTTGATAGTTTTTACATGGCACAAACACTCTGATGTCATCTATTTTCATTGTTTTCCTTTTATTATTTAGGTGCGGAAGGCTTAATAACTTATTTATGTAAGTGACTTTAATTAGGTTCTCATTTTTCTGAGCAATCGTCATCAAATAAACGTAAACCAAAACAGCTTATTAATGCTTTAGTTTTCAAACCGACCGTTCTCTGTATTTTGTGTTGATAAAAAAATAAATGAAGCAAAACTATAAGTTAAGTAGGATGACTTTAAAAATCAGCTGTTTTATAGTCGCGGAATACTTTCAATATAAAAAGGACATTTTAATGAAAAATATAAATAAATTAGTCATCATTTTCACTTGTTGCTTAAGTGCATTTTATATTCACGCTAAGCCATTTCTTTCACCTTATCCTGGTGCAAAATTACAAAATAAAGTGGTACTAGAAGGTGAACAAACTCGCCTTGTTACACAGTTTAATCGCAATGAAACAAAGGCCAAACAATTTACTTTTGACTCATTTATTGGCTTTGCGAGCCATTACTCTTACGATATAAAAAATGTGGCTTCTTTAAAGGTCACCAAAAACTATCAAGAAGCACTTAATAAAGCCGGCTTTACTATTAACTATATGTGTTCGCTAGATGAATGTTACTCAGGTGATAAGTACGAAGATAAAAAGCGGTTAGGCGAAAAATCTAGCTATTTTAACCTTGGTAGTGCATTTAGAAACCCCTATTATATATTCGCAACCAAAGGCACTGACAAACTTGAGGCTGCTATTGCTCTTTATGTAGGGCAATATAAAAATGAAACGGGTGTGCAGTTAACCACTATAGATATAAAAGAGATTGAAACCGGCTTAATAACCGCCGATCTCAGTGCACTTAAAACAACAACACATAAAAATAGTAATAAAGCCCCAAGAAAAGATAAAAAAGGAACTCAAGATCACCCTTTGCTGAGTCGTTATCCAGGTAGTTATATTGAGGATTTTAAGCAAGTAGACTACGAAGAATTTAACATTCCTGTGGGTGTTGTAGATAAAAAAACAAAACAGATCCCAACACTTGATGTGATTGGCGACATAACTCAGATTACTTATGTGGTAAATAACGTATCCTCTCTTAAAATTTACCACAATTATGTTGGCGCATTAGTTAAAGAGGGGTTTGAAACTGTATTTTCGTGCCAAAAGAGCTCATGTAGTAAAAATACTAATAAAAGAAAAATCAGAGAAGATATAAATCAGTTAGGTGATGTTTTAGCGGTTAAATTAATTTATAACTACTCAGGGCAACCTCGCTATCAGGTTATGAAAAAAACGCTTAATGAACAAACGACTTACGCTGCATTTTTTATAGGGAATTATCAAGGCCATTCACGTATTCAACTCGTGGTTATGCAAACCACTCCATTGCAAACTGGTTTAATCGAAACTAATAGCGACAAAGTACTAGAGCAGTTAGCGCAAAAAGGAAAAGCATCAATATACGGTGTGCAATTTGATTATGATAAAGCCAGTATTAAACCAGAGTCTAAGCAGGCTTTAGATACCATTGCACAAGTATTAGATAAAAATAAACAGCTGAGCTTATATGTAGTTGGGCACACAGACGATAAAGGGTCAGCTGAATATAATTTAAACCTTTCTAAGCGCCGGGCTGATGCTGTTGTTAAGGCGCTAATAACTAATTATGGCGTGTCAAAATCAAGACTGCTTGCTCATGGCGCAGGCCCATATTCACCGGTTGCCACAAACAATAACGAATTAGGGCGTGAGCTTAATCGCCGAGTTGAATTGGTTGAGAAATTATCAAATAAGAAAAATTAGCCTTTGTTTAAACCATAAAAATAAAGGGCGCTATAACAAGCGCCCTAAACTTATATAACATTTATTTTTTAGCTATAGCCTGCAAGACCGATGCTAAACCGGTGTGATACGAGCCCTCAAACACTTCTCGTTTTAATTCTTTTAAATGTACAAAACTAAGCCCTATTAAGTCATCCTCTAAATCGCTTTTTGAGGTTTTAGTATCTGCATCTGGGCCGCCGCCGGTATTATAGTTTACTTGCTCTGGTGTATAGGCCTCGAGTAAAAATACTCCAGCTGGCTTTAAACCTTTTACAGCACGTTTATATACAGCAGAGCGAACTGCGCTCGGTAAAGGGCAATAAATTGAGACGACTGCATCCCATGTTTCTTTTCCAAAATCAAATTCTGCTAAATCAGCATGTATTAGTTCAATGTTTACGCAATGCTCTTTTGCAAGTTTTTCTGCTTTTTCAAGGCCTACTTTCGAGCCATCAACCGCAGTAACCTCATAACCCATTTTTGCTAAAAATACCGCATTTCTCCCCTCGCCTTCGGCCAAGCTTATAACCCTGCCTTTAGGTAATTGTTTGTATTGCTGGGCTAAAAAATCGTTTGGCTCTTTGCCATAAGCGTATTGCTGAGTGTTATACCTTTCATCCCACATAATTACTCCTGAGCTAAAATTGTTTACACGTTCTGCATAAATTGCATTTTAGTTGCTTAATAATTCCACGAATAACGCGGGCAGTAAATAGGAAATCGTTCCTCTAAGATCAAGGTTTATCTTAGAGGCACATTTAGCCATAGTAGGGTTTATTAAATTGTGGTGATCGCATCAGTTTAACCTAACTAGCGATGTGAAAAGTGAAATAAATAGATTAGTGACAGAGTCTCTTGCCTAAAAAGTATGAGTAATGAGCGTCCGTAATGTTCAATTTAAAGATTCCTTTTCAACTATACATTAGATATAAAACTTAATAATTAACACAGCTTAGTGCTTAGCGATGCCTTAATCACTTTGCCTTCATTTATGTCTGCGTTAATCGTACAGCTTGCACCATTAATTAAGTTTAAATTAGGTGCAACATGCCCAATATCAGCATCAAACAGTACGGGGAAAATACATTTACCAAGTGCTAATTCTATTGCTTGGTAATAATCAATCTGCTTATGGGGGCTATCAATAACGGCACTGCGACCAAGTATAATACCGTTTACATCAGTAAGTACGCCATTTAGTTTTAATGCTATGAGACTACGTGCTACGGCTGTTGGGCTTAACTCTGCGTTTTCTAGAAAGAGCACAAGCCCCTCTGGTGCATACTCTTGTTTAAAGCGATGTAAATCGAGGTAAGGCGAGCCAAGCAACAAGTTAAGCGTGTCTAAACAACCGCCAAAAAGCCGGCCTGTAATTTCTAATTTACGCGCATCGTTGTAATTTAAACATTGCCATTGCGTTGGCTCAGTAAGTTCAAACAACGCATCAGGGTTGCTCTCATAATTAATTAATTTAGTTTGGTATGATGCTGAAGGTACTTGTTCAAATTGCTCGCCTTTGGTGAGCGCTAAAACGTGAAAAACATTTACACAATTAGGATCAGTTTCATTTGGATGTAGCTGCATTAAATTAGCAGTATGAAGGGTTGCCCAACCACAACGAGAAGTGAGCACACACGCTAATGTACTAACATCAGAGAACCCCACTAACCACTTAGGTTTAGCCGTTTTCACTATGTTAAAGTCAATATATTGCAAAACGTCTAGTGCAAGCTCTCCACCCCATGGCGGCATAATTGCCGCTATATTTTCGTCGGTAAGAAAGTGCATTAGCTCTAAAGCTCGCTCTTTAGCGCTGATATTTTGCCTTACACTGTCACCTTCAATTACTTTAAACCCTTGCGACTTTAAACCATTTAGCACAGTGTCTAATCGTGTTTGAAAGTGATTATCAACACCTGAAGAAAACGCACAAATTGCAATATTATCATTAGGTTTAAGTGGCTCAGGAAAATTAATTAAGGACATCAGTACTCTCAATCATTAGGGTATAGTCAACCTAACGTACCCAATAAAGTAAACAAAGTCGAGATTATTAAAGGCATAAAAAAACCGATGTAATTACATCGGCTTTTATGTAAACGCTAAAGTGAGGATATATTAAAGGTACTCAACTTCAATGATTTCGTATTCAACGTCGCCCTTTGGTGTTTTAATGGTGACTGCATCATCCATTTGCTTACCAATCAAACCACGAGCTATAGGTGAGTTAACAGAAATTAAGTTATTTTTAATATCTGCCTCATCATCGCCAACTATTTGGTATTTAACTTCGGCATCAGTTTCTACATTAACAATAGTTACTGTGGTACCAAAAATAACCTTACCTGTGTTAGGCATTTTAGTTACGTCAATTATTTGAACATTTGAAAGTTTAGCTTCAATTTCTTGAATACGACCTTCACAAAAACCCTGTTGCTCACGCGCAGCGTGGTACTCAGCGTTTTCTTTTAAGTCACCGTGTTCACGCGCATCAGCAATATCAGCGATGATTTTAGGACGGGTAACTGTTTTTAATTCGTTAAGCTCTTTACGCAGTAAATCTGCGCCACGAACTGTCATCGGAATTGTTTGCATATTTTCTCACTTAACACCAAGGCCTAATTAGGCCTTGGTACATTTCCTTAGTTCAATCGCAGGTGTAGCTCTTGAACTGACGCCACTTTACTGCGGTCATCTGCTTTGTTAGCAGTACAGTTAGCGAATGCCGCGTTCAAGGTAGTCGTATAGTTGGTTTTATTTTGCAATGCACCACGACGTAACACCTTCGAATCTTCGATCGCTTGGCGACCTTCGGTGGTATTAACGATATAGCTGTATTCTTTATTCTTAATGTAATCAAGAATATGTGGACGACCTTCGTAAACTTTGTTTACGCGACGAACGTTAATACCCGCTTCTTCAAGCGCTTTGGCTGTGCCACCTGTTGCATCTAATTCAAAACCTAACTCGGTCATGATTTTAGCTAATTCAACAATACGTGACTTATCGCTATTACGAACAGATAATAACGCGCGACCACCGCGTGGTAAAGTATTGCTTGCACCTAATTGTGCTTTTGCGAATGCTTCGGCGAAAGTATCACCAACACCCATTACTTCACCTGTTGAGCGCATTTCAGGGCCACGGATAGGGTCTACACCTTGGAACTTAGCAAACGGTAAAACTACTTCTTTAACGCTGTAGTAAGGAGGGATAATTTCTTTAGTAATGCCTTGGCTCGCTAAAGATTGGCCCGCCATACAACGTGCAGCTACTTTTGCAAGTGCAACGCCGGTGGCTTTAGATACAAATGGAACCGTACGCGCAGCTCGTGGGTTAACTTCAATTAAATACACTTTGCCATCTTTTACTGCAAACTGTGTATTCATTAAGCCTACAACACCCAGTTCAAGAGCCATATCGGTTACTTGCTTGCGCATTACATCTTGCACTTCTTGCGATAAAGAATGTGCTGGTAATGAACAGGCAGAGTCACCAGAGTGAACACCAGCTTGCTCAATGTGTTCCATAATACCGCCAATGATTACTTGCTCGCCGTCACATATTGCGTCAACGTCAACTTCAATTGCGTTATCTAGGAAGTGGTCTAATAAAACAGGTGCTTCATTTGAGGCTTGAACTGCTTCGGTCATGTAACGGCGTAAATCGTCTTCGTCGTATACAATTTCCATTGCACGGCCACCTAATACATATGATGGGCGAACAACCAGCGGGAAACCAATTTCAGCTGATTTTAAAATAGCTTCTTCAGTTGATGTAACCGTTGCGTTTTCTGGCTGCAGTAGGTCTAAACGCTCTACTAACTGTTGGAAACGCTCACGGTCTTCTGCACGGTCAATTGCGTCTGGTGAAGTACCAATTACTGGCACTCCATTGGCTTCTAGCTCACGTGCTAGTTTAAGTGGTGTTTGACCACCGTACTGCACGATAACACCTTTTGGCTTTTCAACACGTACAATTTCTAGTACGTCTTCAAGCGTAATTGGCTCAAAGTATAAACGATCAGATGTGTCGTAATCGGTAGATACAGTTTCAGGGTTACAGTTAACCATGATGGTTTCGTAACCGTCGTCACGAAGTGCAAGCGCAGCATGTACACAACAGTAATCAAATTCAATACCTTGGCCGATACGGTTAGGACCGCCACCAATAACCATGATTTTATCTTTGTCTGTTGGATTTGCTTCACACTCTTCATCATACGATGAGTACATGTAAGCGGTGTCTGAACTAAATTCTGCAGCACACGTATCTACACGCTTGTACACTGGCACAATATTTAGCTGATGACGTTTTTTACGAATTTCAGCTTCTGACACGCCGGCAATTTCAGCAATACGCGGGTCGGCAAAGCCTTTACGCTTAAGCTTGCGTAAAAAATCTGCATTAAGGCCAGCCATTCCGCCTTCAGCGATTCTTGCCTCATCTTTTAAAATGTCTTCAATTTGAACCAAGAACCAGCGGTTAACTTTAGTCAGCTCGTAAACGTCTTCAACGCTCATACCGTGTCGCATTGCATCTGCAATATACCAAATACGCTCAGCGCCTGGCTCACGTAATTCACGGATGATTTTTTCTTTTGCCTTAGGGTCATCAAGTGCAACAATTGGGTTAAAACCCGTTGCGCCAACTTCGAGACCACGTAATGCTTTGTGTAATGACTCTTGTTGGTTACGACCAATTGCCATTACTTCGCCCACTGATTTCATTTGCGTGGTTAAACGGTCGTTAGCACCGGCAAATTTCTCAAAGTTAAAGCGAGGTATTTTAGTTACAACGTAATCAATTGAAGGCTCAAAAGAGGCTGGTGTTTTACCGCCAGTGATATCGTTTTGAAGTTCGTCAAGCGTGTAGCCTACTGCAAGCTTTGCTGCAATTTTAGCAATTGGGAAACCCGTTGCTTTAGAGGCTAGTGCCGATGAGCGCGATACACGTGGGTTCATCTCAATGATAACCATACGGCCATCTTTAGGGTTAATACCAAATTGTACGTTAGAGCCACCGGTTTCAACACCAATTTCACGCAGTACTGCCATAGAGGCATTACGCATAATTTGGTATTCTTTGTCGGTTAACGTTTGCGCTGGTGCAACAGTGATTGAATCACCTGTGTGCACGCCCATTGGGTCAAAGTTTTCAATAGTACAAACAATAATACAGTTGTCTTTTTTGTCACGAACAACTTCTGTTTCGTATTCTTTCCAACCAATCAGTGATTCATCAATTAGTAATTCGTTAGTAGGTGACAGGTCTAAACCACGCTCACAAATTTCTTCAAACTCTTCCATGTTGTAAGCAACACCGCCACCGGTGCCACCCATGGTGAAAGAAGGGCGAATGATACACGGTAAGCCTATGCGGCTCATTGTATCTTTAGCTTCTTCCATTGAGTGTGCTATCTCTGCACGAGGACACTCAAGACCAATATTTTTCATTGCAGTGTCAAAGCGTTCACGGTTTTCGGCTTTGTCTATTGCATCAGCTGTTGCGCCAATTAACTCTACGCCATGCTTAGCCAATACACCGTGCTTGTCTAAATCAAGTGCACAGTTTAATGCTGTTTGGCCGCCCATTGTAGGCAGGACTGCATCTGGCTTTTCTTTTTCAATAATTTTTTCTACTACTTCCCAGTGAATTGGTTCGATGTATGTTGCATCAGCCATTTCTGGGTCGGTCATAATCGTTGCTGGGTTTGAGTTAACAAGGATAACTCTATAGCCTTCTTCTCTAAGTGCTTTACACGCTTGTGCACCAGAGTAGTCAAATTCACAAGCTTGACCAATAACAATTGGGCCTGCGCCTAAGATAAGAATGCTTTTTATGTCGGTACGTTTTGGCATTATTACTCCAGTTAAATTAGTGTTTACGCGCTTGCATCAAATCGATGAAGTGGTCAAATAATGGGGCTGCATCATGCGGGCCTGGACTTGCCTCAGGGTGACCCTGAAAACTAAATGCTGGCTTATCTGTACGATGAATACCCTGAAGCGTACCGTCAAACAGTGATTTGTGTGTTGCACGAAGCGTGCTTGGTAGGCTTGATTCTTGGGCTGCAAAACCATGGTTTTGCGCTGTGATCATCACTACATCGCGGTCTAGATCTTTAACTGGGTGGTTACCACCATGATGGCCAAATTTCATTTTTTCTGTTTTAGCACCTGAAGCAAGCGCTAATAACTGGTGACCTAAACAAATACCAAAAATGGGTGTGTCGGTTTCTAAAAATGATTTTATCGCGTCAATTGCGTATGTACATGGCTCAGGATCACCAGGGCCATTAGATAAGAAAATACCATCGGGGTTTAATGCGAGTACGTCAGCAGCACTAGTTTGTGCAGGTACTACGGTAAGTTTACAACCACGGTCAACAAGCATACGTAATATATTACGCTTAACACCGAAGTCATAGGCTACAACATGAAACTTTTCATCGGCGGTATCTAAGGTTTTAAACCCCTCGCCTAATGTCCAGCTTGATTCGCGCCACTCAAAATTTTCCTTGGTTGAGACAACTTTTGCTAAATCCATACCTTTTAAGCCTGGGAAGGCTTGCGCGGCTTGTAGCGCTTTTTGTTCGTCTAGTTCGTCACCAGCAATAATACAACCATTTTGAGCGCCTTTGTCGCGCAAAATACGTGTTAGCTTTCTGGTGTCGATGTCCGCAATACCTAAAATATTACGTTCTTTCAAGTAATCATCTAACGATTGCTCGTTACGAAAGTTACTTGCTAGCAGTGGCAAATCACGGATCACTAGGCCTTTAGCCCATATTTGATTCGCTTCTTCGTCTTCGCTGTTGGTACCCGTATTACCGATATGTGGGTACGTCAAAGTTACGATTTGTTCCGCGTACGAAGGGTCAGTCAAAATTTCTTGATAACCAGTCATAGACGTATTGAATACCACTTCGCCGACTGACATGCCGTCAGCGCCGATTGCAGTACCGCGAAACACTGTGCCGTCTTCTAGGACTAACAGAGCGGATTTAGTCAAGTTAAACCTCCTAACAGTAAAAAACGGGAGTAAGCAAATTGCTTATCACCCCGCCAATACCCAGAGGGATCGTCAAAACCAGATTTTGTATGAGATTAAATTGTTTTACGCAGTCTTAAATGAGGCCGATATAACCGCTAAATCTTCAACATTTTTTCTTGCCTAAAACTCTTATCATTCCCACTGAACCCCTGATTTTACTAGCCACTTGGGTATAATTGGAAACACGCATTTAGTAATTTTTGGCAAATTGGCTGTATACTACATGATGTTGAGTTTTAGGTCTAACATTATTTGGTAAATCATAACAAATAAGTGCTTTTAGCTAAAATTAGACCCAAACACCCAAAATAGATACTAAACTACTTTAAATCGAGCACATCTTGCATGTCATAAAGTCCTACCGGTTTATTTTGCAACCAGCTTGCAGCTCTTATAGCGCCTAGCGCAAAGGTCATTCTCGAACTTGCTTTGTGCGTTAATTCAAGCCTTTCCCCCATTGTGGCAAAATATGCGGTATGTTCACCTACTATGTCACCTCCTCTTAGGACTGAATAACCAATTTCGTTTTGAGATTTTTCAGTTTCAATTTGGCTTCGATCGTATACAGCAACCTCTTCGTGGTTCCATCCTTTTGCATCTGCAATTGACTCACCAATTGCCAGAGCCGTGCCCGATGGCGCATCGATTTTATGACGGTGATGCGCTTCAAATATCTCAATATCTAAATCGTCACCGAACTTAGTGGCAGCCGTTTGAACTAAATTTAGTAACACATTTACACCAACACTGTAGTTACGAGCAAATACAATAGGTATATGTTTAGCAGCATTTTCTAATAATGCCATGTCATCGGCCGTTAAACCTGTTGTGCCAATAACTAAAGGGAGAGATTGTTCAACAGCACGCTTTAAGTGGCTACGCATACCGTCTGGCAGGGTGAAATCAATTAAAACATCAACACTTTCGAGCGTGTTTTCGTCGCTAAAACATACGTTTTTATCAGCAGCGCTATTTATTTGGTTTACATTAATTCCAATTAACGATGACCCACTGCGAACATAGGCGCCTGTTAGTTGTGTTTGCTCTTTTATTGTTGCGGCTTCCAATAAAGCTAAACCCATTCTGCCATTAGCACCAAAAACACCTATTCGAATCATCACTATGCCTTAATTTATTTTTGTTTAAACCGTAAACCGATCGTTTTGTATATATTGAGTGTATATACCGCTCAGTTAACATCAATCACTGAAAGTAACGTACTTAGTAGATTTTATCTAAAAGTCATGTAATAGTCAGTCAACCCTTTAATAAAAGAATAATAACAATACCAGTTTACTTTAGCCATCTATACATTTAAACTTCCCTTTCGCGTCGATTTGGTCTTTGGCTTGCGGGCGCTGCATTGTTCTACTATTTGTTAGCTTTTAACAACGTAGATAGACTTGCTAAATTCAGCTAAAAGAGGAATTTTTGGCTGTGGTAATTAATTGGTTCCGAGGATTATGATGCAGCCATCATTTAATAAAAACAAAGCAATACTTTCTTTACTACCCCTACTAACATTTGTAGCCCTATTTTTAGGTTCTGGTTTATACCTGCAATCGCAAGGGGTTGATTACGCTTTTTATCAACTCCCAGCACCGGTGGCAATATTACCCGCCATTATGCTTGCCTTTATACTTAATAAAGGCACTGTTAATCAATGTGTTGAAACCTTTATAAAAGGCGCTGGGCATAACAACATTATTACGATGTGTTTAATTTACCTGCTTGCTGGTGCTTTTTCTGCAGTGGCCAGTGCAACAGGGGGTGTTGACGCAGTAGTTAATGCGGGTTTATCACTGATACCGCCCGCTCTATTACTTCCTGGTTTATTTTTAATTGCCGCGGTTGTATCTACAGCCATGGGCACATCAATGGGCACTATTGGGGCGATTGGCCCAATTGCTTATGCGGTGTCGATCAAAACAGGTATAGACCCAGCTCTTATGGCAGGTACTATTGTGTCTGGCGCTATGTTTGGCGATAACTTATCAATTATTTCAGATACCACTATTGCGGCTACACGAACGCAAGGTTGTGAAATGAAAGATAAATTTAAAGAAAACCTTAAAATTGCAGTACCAGCCGCAATTTTAACAATCGCTTTATTGTTTTACCTTACGCCTGCAGCGCAAGTGGTCGAAACCCAAGATTACGATATTTGGTTAGTGCTACCTTATGCCTTTATTTTAGTTCTCGCCGTAGCAGGCCTAAATGTATTTGTTGTGTTATTTAGCGGTATTATATTTGCTGCATTAATGGGCTTTACCGGTAGCTACGAAGGGTCTAGCTTTGTTAAAGATATTTATCAAGGCTTTACCGATATGCAGGAAATATTTTTACTTTCTATGTTTATTGGTGGTCTTTCAGAATTTATTCGCATTAACGGTGGCCTTGATTACATTGCCCAAAAAATTCAAGCCATTACTAAAGTAATTGCTAAATGGCACCGTAAAGTAGCTGACCAACTTGGCATTGCAGCCCTAGTCATGACAAGTAACATTTGTATTGCCAATAATACCGTTTCAATTATTGTGGCGGGTCCTATTGCTAAAAAACTCGCTGACGATGGTGAAATTAGTGGCAAACGCTCTGCAAGCCTACTTGATATTTTTGCTTGTGTAACTCAGGGCTCTTTACCTTATGGAGCACAAGCACTTTTACTTGGCGCTACGTTTAAAATTAGCCCTTGGGAAGTCTCAACATCGTCTTATTATTGTTTCATTTTAGCATTTACCGCTATAGCAATAATTTGTTTGCGTCGTAATAAAGCTTAAAACCTTTGCCCCACTGTTGCAGCTTAAAAATAAGCTGCAACATATTACTCTACATATTAATCACTTTTGCTATAATGCGCGCTTTCGCGTGTCACTCAAGTTATAGTTAAATACAAATTATGAAATTAAATAAAATACTCTCCTTTTTTACCCTTACATCCATTGCTTTATCGTCTTCTGCTTTTGCCGCTAATTGGAGCAGCACAGCATTACACATTAACAATGGCGACCAAAAAAACCCTTTTACTGAGCAAGAGTCAGATACCACGGTTTACTCAGTTCAACATGCATCGGGTTACGATTACGGCGACAACTTCTTTTTCATTGATTACAGTAAAGACGATAAAGCTGACGGCTATCAAGATAGCGATTTTTACGGCGAATGGTATTCAACTGTTAGCTTATCGGCGCTCAGCGGTGAAAAAATTGGCACCGGTGCGTTATTAGATGTTGGCCTTACTGGCGGTATAAATATTGCTGGCGATGCTAAAATGGTGAAATACCTGCCGGGTGTTAAATTAAGCTGGGATGTACCAGGTTTTAACTTCTTTCAAACGATAGTAACAGCCTATATTGACGACAGCGAAGGTGTTGCTAAAGGCGGCGCCCCCATAGAAACAAATAGTTGGATGTTTGATGTAGCTTTTGAATACCCTTTTACTATTGGCTCACAAAAGTTCAGCTTTAAAGGGCACGCAGAATACATTGCAGAACGTGAAGACGAATTTGGAAACGATGTAGAGGCATGGATACTCGCACAACCTATTTTAGTATGGGACATGGGCCATGCCTTTGAAATGAAAGAAAATACGTTGCTACTCGGCATGGAGCTTCAATACTGGCATAACAAGCTAGGAACTGAAGTGACAGAGTCAGTTCCGCAAATACATGTAGAGTGGACCTTTTAAGC
This sequence comes from Pseudoalteromonas sp. S554, assembly GCF_005930865.1. Classification (NCBI taxonomy): domain Bacteria; kingdom Pseudomonadati; phylum Pseudomonadota; class Gammaproteobacteria; order Alteromonadales; family Pseudoalteromonadaceae; genus Pseudoalteromonas; species Pseudoalteromonas sp. S554. The sequence goes on from NZ_PNDV01000019.1 coordinate 25,913, forward strand.
AATTACACTGCGTTAAAATCACATAAATTGGAGCCCTATTAAGCGCTCCTTTTTTTATGCCATAAAAGTATTTAATTGAATGGCTGTAAATACTTAGTTATTGTCGTATTTCTTTTAAGCCTCATGCTTTACCTTTGAAGGAATAATGAAATGATGTCAATTAAAGTGATGTGTTTTGCTGCCTTTTTAGCTTTAACTAATAATGCTTTAGCAAGTAGTGAAGTAAATACAGAGTCTCTATCTTACGATGCCCTCTTAAGCAGTTATCAATATGACTTTAAAGTAAATTACTTTAGCGTTGAATCACAAAAGCAGTCTTTAAAAATGGCGTATATTTACCTAAAGCCTACCAAAGAAAAGATGCCTACCGTGACACTTATGCACGGCAAAAATTTTAATGCTGATTATTGGACGACTACAGCGCAGTACTTGCAATCGCTTGGCTTTGGTGTATTAATTCCTGATCAAATTGGCTTTGGTAAATCATCCAAACCTACTAACTATCAATATTCGTTTGCATCGCTTGCCCACCATACACATGCGTTAATGGACTCCCTTAACTTAAAACAAACAATTGTAGTTGGCCATTCTATGGGCGGCATGTTGGCAAGTCGCTTTGCTTTAATGTATCCCAATACAACAATTAAATTGGTTTTGCTTAACCCTATAGGGCTTGAAAACTACTTACATTATGTTGAATACAAAGACACCAACTTCTTTTATAAAAATGAGCTTGCTAAAACGCCTAAGGGCGTAAAAAAATATCAGCAAAAAAACTATTACGATGGTAAATGGAACGCTACGTATTCAGCATTAACAGACTTTATTACTGGGCAAATACAAGGGCCGGACAAAGCTCACATGGCGTGGGTTAATGCTAAAACATACGATATGATTTTCACTCAACCGGTTATTACTGAATTTAAAGATTTTGCCGTGCCAGTTGAGTTAATTATTGGTACCCGCGATAGAACAGGACCAGGCCGAAACTGGAAAAAAACCGGTGTAGATTATGAGCTTGGTCGATACGATAAGTTAGGCAAAAATGCCGTATCGCTTATCCCCAATGCTAAATTATATGAACTCGATAATTTAGGCCACTTACCACATATAGAAGACTTTGAGCGCTTTAAAACTGTATTTAAAGAAGCACTCGCTGCTGAATAACCCACATAAATACACATAACCGACAAAATAAAACCCCTGAAAGTATTTACATTCAGGGGTTTTATTTTATTAGCGCATCAACACTATACGCCACTGCTTTATACTGTTAAGAGCTCAACTAAAGTGAGCACTGTGGCCTTTTTCCTTGTGAGTTTGCAGTACTTTGCTCACTTAGTGCTTTTGTCATTTGCGACTGCAAATTATTAATACGACTCGTTGGTGCTGGGTGGGTAGACAAAAATTCAGGCGTTGCACCGCTTCCCGCTGTACTCATGTTTTCCCAAAGCGTAACCGACTCTTTTGGGTTGAAACCCGCCTTAGCCATTAAATCAAGACCAATGGTATCGGCCTCAGACTCATGAGAACGGCTAAACGGTAAAATCACACCATATTGAGCGCCTAATCCGAGCCCTTGCATAATTTCATTACGGTACTGCACGTTACCCATTTCAAGCGCAACACTACCCAATTGCATTCCTGTACTTAACAACGAGCTTTGTGATACACGTTCATTAGAGTGTTCTGCAATTACGTGCCCTACCTCATGCCCTAAAACGGTGGCGACTTGATCTTGATTAGTCGCTATTTTTAGTAACCCGGTATGAACACCAATGTAACCGCCAGGCAAAGCAAATGCATTTGCTGAATCATCTTCAAATACCACCACTTCCCAGTTTTGAGACGCATACTCATTAGGTAAAACGGCAATTACTTTTTCAGCAATACAATTTACATATGTATTGGTTTTTGGATTTTTATTAATTGGCTGATTTTTTTTCATGTCAGCAAAGCTAGCTGTACCCATTTCGCTCATTTGCTGATCCGAATAAAGCGCTATTTGAGTACGCCCTGTTGGCGATGTTTTACACCCTGCTAAAACAGCCGTTGCTACTAGTGCCAATACCAATTTTTTCATTGTATTACCTTAAGTCATTTATACTGCAAGTAGGATAGCAAACACAGTGCCAGTTTAAAATCATTGGTTTAAGGTAAGTACTTTGCGGTGAAGTAAGTAACGTTCCGGCTAAACTACGTTTATACATATACAATGCCCTGCTACACTATAGCCCTTGTTTTATTTACCTTGAGTTTATGTATGGGCGCCTCGTCTACGTCTTTCAATACCCGTATTTTATTACCTTTATTGGCAAGTATTGTCGCTATTACCCCCCTTGCAATTGATATGTATTTGCCCGCAATGTTGGTTATTGCGAACAATTTACAAACTAGTATGCCAAATGTACAAATATCGCTAAGTATATATTTAGCAGGTTACTCATTGGGCATGTTATTTTTTGGCCCTATAGCGGATCAAATTGGCCGCCGGAAACTGGCTAAAATTGGTTTAACATTATTTGGTTTAACCTCTACTGCGTTAGCATTCACAACAGAAATTCATACTTTTTGGGCACTAAGGGCAATACAAGCGTTCACTGGTGCTGCTGCTACGGTAGTCGTGCCAGGAATCATTAGGCATATTTATCAGCAAAATACGGCAAAAGGTATGTCGTATGTATCGATGATCATGATGGTTGCACCATTAATAGCGCCGTCTGTAGGCTCTTTTATTTTAGGGTTTTCTGTTTGGTCTACCATATTTTTAGTATTAGCAGCTTACAGTTTTATAATACTTGTGTTTGTGCAAGTATATTTAATTGATATACCTATTCATACCAGTGAAAAAAAAGGTTTAGCCTTATTTTTTGACAGTTATAAAACTGTGTTGAGTAACACCGATGCACGCGCCGATATTTTAAGCTCAATGTTTGTATCGTTTGGCTTTTTTTGCTTTTTAACCTCAGTGCCTTTTATTTATTTAGACTTATACAAAGTGTCGGAGCAACTGTTTGGGATATTATTTGCCTTTAATGTGATGGCATTAATGTTTGGTAACTTTTTAAATACGCGTATTGTGCCGCGTATTGGTTCACGCAAAATGTTATATGTTGGATTGGTATGCGGTTTTATATCAGGGTTGTGCCTTTTAACTTTTAGTATTTTACATTTATCGCTTTATTATATAGTGGCAGCAATTGCACCATTAATGATGAGTTTAGGGGTCACTGCCAGTAATGCAGATTCTTTAATACTCATGAAGTTTGAAAAAAACACCGGCACGGCTACTGCCGTTATTGGTACGCTTAGGTTTGGCAGCGGTGCCTTGGTAGGCCCCATTCTTGCTGTTATGCATGCTCAAAGCTCTGTGCCGTTTTCGAGCCTCATGTTTAGCGCGGTACTACTGACTATATTAGTGCAAATAATTCATTATAAAAAAGACAAAAAAAATGCCTCAATCTGAGGCATTTTTAAAGTGTTAAACGGCTAAATTAAGCATCAGCCGCTTTTGAAACCATAACCATTGCCGGGCGTAATAAACGACCATTTAATGTGTAGCCTTTTTGCATTACAGCAAGAACTGTGTTTGGTGTTACATCGTTGCTTGGCTGAATTGACATAGCTTGATGGAACTCTGGGTTAAATTGCTCGCCTTGTGGGTTAACAATTTCAACACCGAATTTAGCAACAGCATCGTTAAAGCTTTTAACTGTCATATCAATGCCTTCAAGCAACGGCTTTAACGTTTCGTTTTCTTTATCAGAAAACTCAATAGCGCGTTCAAGATTATCAATCACAGGAAGTAATTCGTTAGCAAACTTTTCAAGTGCAAATTTGTGTGCTTTCTCTACATCTTGTGCAGCACGACGGCGAATGTTATCAACGTCAGCAGCGGCACGGATCACACCGTCTTTTTGGTCTGCAATAGTTTGCTTAGCAGCTTCTAGCTCTGCGTAAAGCATCGCAATTTCAGCTTCAGGGCTTTGTTCTTCTGCATGTTGTTCAGCGGCATCCACGGCTGCTTCTACATCTGCTTGCATTTGTTCAATTTCTTCGTTTAGTTCTACTTCTTGCTCTGGGTTTTGTGTCTGCTCAGACATAAAATACATGCTCCAATTCTTTTCAATTGCGGTAATTATGGGGATTGAATAAAAAGATTCAAGAGTTCGATGACTCAATTAATTTAAATTCTTGGATTATTTGTTCTATTTGCGCTGATTTTGGGCAGATTATACAAAAGCGGCTTTGGTATTCTTGGTTTTGAAAGTAAGGAACGCTGATGGTTATTAGATCGTTACATTCACTAAACGGAAGTTTTTTACCACTGATCACCGAAACACCATTTTTAAATGCCAGTGCATCTTCAACAAAATTTAGAAATGACACGCCTATATTTAGGCTTTGCTCACAATTTATTTTTTTATAAAGGTAGTTTTCACCCACAACAATACTATTATCTGAACCTAACTTTTGACTTAGCTGCCGTGTCCATTGAGTAAGTGAATCATGACAGTTTTTAGGCGCTGTGTTTGCCATTGCTTGCATTCTATACAAGCCTTCCATCAATGTTTGTTGACTAAATACTGTATTTAACCACGTTGCAAACTGGTACCGAACCGTATCTGAAGCATCATGTGGTTTATCAATGCAAATATTATGACTTTGGCCTGCGCGATCTATCAATAAAATAAGCCAATCGGTAGAATCAAAATCAAGTACTTCAACCCTAAATACATGCTGTGAGCTCACTTGCGGTAAACCAACACAACAGCATACCTGATACTTTTGACTCAAGCCATGTGCCAATTCAACTAGCTGTGCTTGTTCTGGCTCCCAGTAACTAGCAATATCTGATAATGGAAAAAACTCATCAAACCAATAATTAAACCCTTCATCTGTAGGTACTCGTCCTGCAGAAGTGTGGGGGGAATACAATAAACCTACTTTTTCAAGACGGGCCATTGCATTACGAACGGTTGCTGAACACACAGCCATGCTTTTTAGCTTGGCAATTTTTGTTGATGGAACGGGCAATCCCTCACCGTTACAGTACATGTTCATTACAGCTGAAAATATTTGCTGATCGCGCGGATTTAATTTCATGATATCTACATCTTGTTGCATGAAAGGTATATCGGGGCATTTGCTGCTATTTCAAGTCATTTCCCCTTTGTTGAACAATATAAAACAAATTTATTTTAAACTAAATTGAATCATACTCATTTAGGTAAAATCTGTATTTTCAAACACTTTGCTTTTGAGTTACTCTACAACCATCAAAACTTTTAGTGTGCAGATTATGAACTCTCCTTTCAATACTATTGGCCTTATTGGCAAACCAAACCACCCAAAAGCGGCTGCCACTTTGCAGCGTTTGCATACATTTTTACTGGCACTTGGTTTTGAAGTGATTGTTGAAAAACGCACTGGTGGACAGTTAGTCGATGTACCCAAAGAAAACCTTGTTAAACTGGTTGATTTAGGAGAGCAAGCCGACCTTGCAATTGTGGTTGGCGGTGACGGAAATATGTTAGGAGCTGCGCGCGTACTTGCTCGATTTAACATTGCTGTAATTGGCGTTAACCGAGGTAACCTTGGCTTTTTAACCGACTTAAACCCTGAAGGTTTTGAAGCTAGCCTAGAGCATGTTCTAAGTGGTGAGTTTATAGAAGAGAATCGCTTTTTATTGGAAGTAGAAGTTTATCGTCACAATGAACTAAAAAGTGCCAATTTAGCGGTAAACGAAGCCGTATTACATGCAGATAAAGTAGCTCATATGATTGAGTTTGAGGCATTTATAAATAGCGACTTTGTATTCTCTCAGCGCTCTGATGGGCTAATTGTATCTACGCCAACAGGATCAACTGCTTACTCACTCTCTGGTGGGGGTCCAATATTAACGCCTGAACTAAATGCAATATCTTTGGTGCCTATGTTTCCGCACACGTTATCAAGCAGGCCATTAGTGGTAGATGCCGATAACGAAGTGAGGCTAAAACTTAGTTTAGACAATACTGACAGCTTGCAAGTCAGCTGCGACAGCCACGTTGTGCTTGCCGTTTTACCTGGTGATGAAGTCGTCATTAAAAAAGCAGATAAAAAATTGCGGTTAATTCATCCAAAAAACTACTCTTACTACAACGTTTTACGTACGAAATTAAATTGGGGCAGTCGTTTATACTAATTTTATTGCTAAAGCGTTGTCTTTAGCGCAAAATGCAGATTACAACAATAATACACCAATTTTTAGGAACAAATAGCAATGACATATGTCGTTTTTTTTGCCTTGCTACTGTTAATTACACTTCTAGCAACCTACTTAAAAATAGAAAGCAATCGTCGCAAAGCAATTGAAGCTCAAAAAAAGCAATTTAACGAACGTGTATCACAAGTTGGCGCCCGTCTAAAGTCAAAATTAAATGAGCTAGTAGAGGCGAAAATTCTTCGCCCTAAATACGCACCTCGAATTCAAGCAATCGTTTCCAACTTTTTTGTAGTTCAAAAGCATACTGACGAGAATTTACAAACCCTTGAAGATGTATCTGATCTATTAATCAATACTTTATCTAACGAACTGACTAAAGCGAACCAAATAGGCAATGGCCAAAGCTTGGAAGAAAATATCCAGTATTTTGTGTCTGAACTTCCACAGCAAGGTATTTCGTATAACAAAACGTTTTACTCAGAGGCGTTACCAAACCTTATCGAATTAATTAAAACCAACGACTTGCTACAACCCCTTGATAATGAAGAAAATGAATACATTCCAGAAAATCAAGACCCAAACAACCAACTCAATCAACATGTTAATATTGCCTAAATAATAAAAAATTAATTTGCAAAAAAGCTAAACACTGTATAAATTACCAGTTAATTAACTGGATGGATAAACAGTATGTTAGTTGGTTTAGAAATTAAAAATTTTGCAATTGTAAGTAACTCAAGCACTGAATGGCATAACGGCATGACAGCGATCACGGGGGAAACCGGCGCGGGTAAATCGATTGCCATTGATGCACTTTCATTGTGTTTAGGCGAGCGTGCTGAAGCCTCTGCTGTAAGACCTTCTGCAGACAAAGCTGAAGTATGTGCCCAATTTGATATAAGTGCACTCCCGCTCGCTCAGGCTTTTTTAGAACAGCACATGCTAACGAGTAACGACGATGAATGCCTACTTAGACGCGTTGTTTGCAAAAATGGTCGCAGCAAAAGCTATATTAATGGCAGCGCTGTTACAGCAGCTCAACTAAAAGAGCTAGGACAGTATTTAATTTCTATACATGGGCAACACGCTCATCAACACCTTTTAAAAGCTGAACATCAATTACAACTACTTGATGCATATGCTGGCCATCAAGACTTGGTTGTAAAAGTAACTGAAAGTTATAAACAATTTGCCAACCTTCAAAAAGAATTTAAACAGCTTGAGCAACAGCAATTACAACAAGCCGCTCAAAAACAGCTACTAGAATACCAAGTGGCAGAACTTGACGAGTTTGCGTTACAAGACGGTGAGTTTGAACAAATTGAAGCCGAACATTACAAGCTAAGTAATAGCCAAACCATTTTAGAGTCATGTCAAAAAGAGCTGCAATACCTATATGAAGGTGAAGAACAAAGCGCGTGTTCTGTTTTACAGCACAGCGCACAACAATTTGCAGATTTAGCACAATATGATGAAAGCTTAGCAAGTGTGGCTGCAATGTTAGAAGAAGCTGCTGTTCAAGTAGAAGAAGCTAGCCGAGAAATTCGCAATTATACGGAACAAGTTGATTTAGACCCAGCCCGTTTAACAGAGATAGAAAATAGGTTAAGTGGCGCAATGGACTTAGCTCGTAAGCACCATATAAAACCGCAAGGATTAGTTGAATTTCATCAGTCAATTTCAAAAGAACTCGAGTCAATTAGTAATAATAGTTCGCGTTTGGAGCAACTTGACTCTGAAATAAACGATGCATTGCTTGACTACAAGCAAGCAAGTGAAGCGCTAAGTATTAGCCGCAGAAGTTATGCTAATACCTTAAACACCTTAATAAGCGAAAGTATGGCAAATTTATCCATGGAAAATGGTGTATTTGAAATATCGCTTACTGAAGATCCTGAGCGCGCCCCCAATCTTTTAGGGCATGATAGCGTTTCGTTTTTAGTATCGACCAACCCAGGTCAGCCCCTTCAGCCTTTGGCTAAGGTGGCGTCTGGTGGTGAGCTTTCGCGTATTAGCTTAGCCATTCAGGTTATTATTGCCCAAAAAGTAACAACACCAACATTGATATTTGATGAAGTAGACGTAGGTATTTCTGGACCTACAGCCTCTGCTGTTGGAAAGTTATTAAGGCAACTTGGTAAATCGACTCAGGTGATCTGTGTTACCCATTTGCCGCAGGTTGCAAGTAGTGCGCATCAGCAATTTTTTGTAGCAAAAGAAATTGCTAAAGGTGAAACCTTTACCAATATGCTGGCACTAACAAAAGATGGTAGAGTAGACGAAATAGCAAGGTTGCTTGGCGGCGACAATGTTAGTAAAACAGCAAAAGCAAACGCAAAAGAGTTAATAAAAAGCGCATGTGTAATTTAGGTTTAATTAATAACCAACTAGGGTTTCAATTTTCAGCAAGGCCTTTATATGATTACTAATACTGCTTTAATTCTTATTATTGTAAGCTGGCTACTGGTTTTAATTAGTATATTGCTAACTTTATTTAGCCGATATAAACACACACAATTCAAGAAACACTTAATGAGCTTTTTAAATGTAACGTTATTCGTTCAGCTGATTCTTAGTGTTTACAATTTAATGAGTTACCAGGGTGGTAATTCGAATAATTTAATTTTTAGTTATACATGTGTTTTGCTCACCCAAATACTGTTTAATGTAGTTTGTTACATGAGTTTAAAAAGACGTATTGCTAAAGTTAAGTCAACACTTGATTCGTTCTCAATGGAATAATAAAACTACTCTGAGCAAGTCCTATTTTTACCTTGCTCTTTAGCTTTATAAAGCAATTCATCTGCGCGCTTGATATCAATGTCTATAGAATCGCTTTCATGGGATTGAACAACCCCCATACTAATCGTTAAGCTTAAGCTCGCAAAAGATGTATTAACCGGAAATTGTTTTAGCGCAGCATGTATTTTATTTGAGATTTCTACGCCCTTTGCGTTAAATACATTAGGAATTGCAATCAAAAACTCTTCCCCGCCCCAGCGTGATGCAACGGCATTATTAGGAATATGTTGCTTTAAAATATTAGCTAAGTGTATGAGCGCTTCATCACCAAAACTATGCCCGTACTCGTCGTTAACTTTTTTAAAGTTGTCTACATCGCACAAAATAAGTACAAACGGTCTTTGCTCCTTCGTGAGCGCTAATTTAAATTCACTAAGCTTATTCATTGTAAAGCGTCTGTTTGGTAACCCCGTTAAAGGGTCAATAGTCGCCAACAGTTCATTTTTTTTACTCAGTGCTAATATTTTTTGATTGTATTTTTCCCTTGAGTTTTCATAAAAGCCACTCAACATTGCGACAATAATAAATGAAAATATAACTCGATAGGGAAATTGATCCGGTTGATAGTTATAAATACTAAAGGTATGCGCGCAATAAAAAGCTAATATAACCGCTAATAAAAACAAAACAATATCAACGATACCGCGCTTTAAGCCTCTAATTGAAAATGTGACTGGCGAAACTATGAATATCCAAATCGGACCAGTTCCCTGCGCGCCTCCAGTTAAAACAAGGTAAATCATCAATGCATAAAGGTTATAAAGGATAGCACTAGCTGACTTTTCAACGTTCTTATATACACTAAGCGCCCATGCGTAAATTAGCGAAGAACATATTAAGGTAAAAAATAAAAAATAATCGCTGTTGGTCAATGCAATCCAGCCCATCACCAAGGTTGCTATAAAGCCTATTGATGAGAAAATTCTAACTATTAGTTTTCTTTCTGGATTATTTGAATGTTCATGCATAATAAGCGCTATTTTTCTTATATTATTGAGTTAATTTTCAGCAAAGTTATCACCAATTTTTCTGAGTAACACTCAATACTCCCCTTTTTCAGCAGTTAAATCAAGATTAAAGTATTACTGATGTAAAATTAATACTAGTACCTTTTTTAACAAATTATAAGTTTATGAATCTTAAAACTATTCATGAGAATAGCTTGGTCATTCAACCAAATTATCATCGAAATTAAAATGGTTAAAAATAAATGGTACCTAATTCGTTTCAAGCACAAAAAAGCAAGCCACTTGGCTTGCTTTTAAATTGTCGATTTCTGAAAATATTAAATTAAACTTTTAAATAATCCATAATACCTTCAGCTGCGTTACGGCCTTCAAAAATAGCGGTTACTACTAAATCCGAACCACGCACTATATCGCCACCAGCAAATATTTTAGGGTTAGTTGTTTGATGTGTAAATTCACCTTGCTCTGGTGCGTTAATACCGCCCCAGTGGTTTATTTCTACATCATACTTTTCTAACCAGTCCATTTTGTGTGGCTTGAAACCAAACGCCATAATTACTTGTGTTGCTTCAATAACATGCTCTGAACCGGCGACCTCTTCTGCGCGGCTACGACCATTCGCATCTGGCTCACCCAGCTTAGTTTTAACCATTTTTACGCCTGCAACATGGCCGTTAGCGTCTAGCACAATGCCTTTAGGTTGAACGTTATATGTAAATATAACCCCTTCTTCTTTGGCATTTTTTACTTCACGCTTAGAGCCTGGCATATTTTCTTCATCACGGCGGTACGCACACGTTACTTTTGCAGCACCCTGTCGTATAGACGTTCTTACACAGTCCATCGCAGTATCACCACCACCTAATACAACGACCTTCTGATTCGCCATATCAATATAAGCTTGATTCGCTTCGTCATAACCCATAACTCGGTTAGTGTTACCGATTAAAAACGGCAGCGCATCGTGAACACCCGGTGCATCTTCATTTTCAAGCCCAGCACGCATACTCTGATACGTACCCACGCCCAAAAATACTGCATCATAGTCGGCTAAAATATCATCCATAGTGATATCTACACCTACTTCAACATTCAGCTTAAATTCTACGCCCATTTCAGTGAAAATCTCACGGCGCTTTTGCATCACTTCTTTCTCTAGTTTGAAAGAAGGAATACCAAATGTGAGTAATCCACCAATTTCTGGGTGACGGTCAAACACAACAGGCTTAACACCATTTCGAACTAAAATATCCGCACAACCCAAGCCCGCGGGCCCTGCACCAATGATAGCTACTTTTTTGTCAGTCCATGTTACGTAAGACATGTCTGGCTTCCAGCCCATTTTAAACGCGGTATCGGTAATATATTTTTCAATGTTACCTATCGTTACCGCGCCAAACTCTTCATCGAGCGTACATGAGCCTTCACACAACCGATCTTGAGGACAAACACGGCCACATACTTCAGGCAAACTGTTTGTTCGATGAGAAAGCTCCGCAGCTTCTAATATACGCCCTGTGCGAATTAGTTTAAGCCACTGTGGAATGTAATTATGTACCGGACATTTCCATTCACAGTATGGGTTACCACAATCCAAGCAACGATCCGCTTGAGAGTTAACCTGATTCTCTGAAAAGGGTTCGTAAATTTCTACAAATGATTTTTTACGTGACGAAATTGGCTTTTTGCGTGGATCTACACGCTGCACGTCTATAAATTGATATACATTTTCGCTCATACTGCCCCCTTATTGCGCCTGAACACGTAGTTCGGCACTACTACGGGCGCGGTGCCCGAGTAAACTTTTTACGTCACTTGATTTAGGTTTTACTAATTTAAACATAGGTAAGTAGAGCTCAAAATTAGCTAAAATACTTTCTGCTCTGCATGAGCCTGTTAGCTCTAAATGCTCAGCAATTAATCCACGTAAATGCTCTTGGTGTGATGTTAATGCTTCTAATGTCACAACTTCAACAAGCTCAGGGTTTATGCGTTTTTCAAAGTCGTTTCGCTCATCTAAAACATAGGCAAAACCACCGGTCATACCCGCCCCAAAGTTAACACCTACATTACCAAGCACACACACAACACCACCGGTCATGTATTCACAGCCATTATCGCCAACGCCTTCAACAACTGCTTGCACGCCTGAATTACGAACTGCGAAACGCTCACCTGCGCACCCTGCAGCAAACAATTTACCGCCCGTTGCACCGTATAAACAGGTATTACCAACAATCGTTGCTTTATGACTTTCAAATGATGAACCCACTGGCGGACGAATAACTAGCTTACCACCAGCCATGCCTTTACCAACGTAGTCATTAGCGTCACCAACGAGGGTCATTTCAAGGCCACCTGCGTTCCAAACACCAAACGATTGACCAGCCGTGCCATGGAGCTCAATGGCTACCGGATCAGCCGCCATACCCTGATTTCCATGTTTATCAGCAATGTAGCCAGATAACATAGCACCAACTGATCGGTCTGTATTACAAATTCGGCTAACAAGTGAAATACCACTTGAAGCATCTATCGCTTCTTGCGCTTTTCCTAATAGGCTTTCGTTAAGCTTGCCTAAATAATGTGAGCTATTTGGCGCGCTACAAAATAACGTTTCGCCTGTTGGATTGTTTGGCTGCGCAATAACAGAAGATAAATCTATCTTTTTCTGTTTGGCTGTTTTGCCCTCAATTGCTTCAAGTAAATCAAGACGGCCAATTAAGTCTGTTAAGTTTGCAACACCTAAGCTTGCCATGATTTCACGCGCTTCTTGTGCAATAAACTTAAAGTAGTTCATCGCCATTTCAGGTAAGCCATGGTAATGCTTTTGACGAAGTGTTTCGTCTTGCGTTGCAACACCGGTTGCACAGTTATTTAGATGACAAATACGTAAGTATTTACACCCTAATGCCACCATAGGGCCTGTACCAAAACCAAAGCTTTCAGCACCTAAAATAGCGGCTTTAATAATATCTAAACCTGTTTTTAAACCACCATCTGTTTGCAAACGAATACGATGACGAAGGCCATTTTCTACAAGGGCTTGTTGTGTTTCAGCCAAGCCTAATTCCCATGGGCTACCTGCATATTTTACAGACGTAAGCGGACTTGCGCCTGTGCCGCCGTCGTAGCCAGATATAGTAATTAAATCAGCATATGCTTTAGCTACACCTGTTGCTATGGTGCCAACACCTGGTTCCGACACTAGTTTTACTGATACAAGTGCTTTTGGATTTACTTGCTTTAAATCGAAAATTAGCTGAGCAAGATCCTCAATAGAATAAATATCATGATGCGGTGGCGGTGAAATTAACGTCACGCCAGGTACCGAATAGCGAAGCTTAGCAATGTAAGGTGTTACTTTTTCACCTGGAAGTTGCCCGCCTTCACCTGGTTTTGCACCCTGCGCTACTTTAATTTGAATTACATCTGCGCTACGTAAATAATGCGGTGTAACACCAAATCGACCTGAAGCTACTTGCTTAATACGTGAGTTTTTCTCTGTGCCGTAACGAAGTTTATCTTCACCACCTTCACCTGAATTTGAACAACCACCTAGGCGGTTCATCGCAATTGCGAGTGCTTCATGAGCCTCTGGCGATAAAGCACCAATACTCATTGCAGCTGAGTCAAAACGTTTGTAAAGCGCTTCTGCAGGCTCTACATCATCAATACTAATTCCATTTTCTGGTAATTTAAGTGCCAGCATATCGCGTAATGTTGAAATAGGGCGATTATTAACAAGCTTTGCATACTCGTTGTAATCTCTGTATTCACCAGAGCGAACTGCTACCTGCAGTGTTTGGATCACATCTGGGTTGTATGCATGGTATTCACCACCATGTACGTATTTAAACAAACCGCCATGGCTAAGTAACTTACGTTTACTTAAAGCAAGCTTGTGTAAGCTTTGTTGATCGTCATCAAAGTCTGTAAAACATGCGCCTTTAATGCGGCTAGCCACACCTTTAAAACACATATCAACAACAGCATCTGATAAACCCACCGCCTCAAATAACATTGAGCAACGGTAAGAAGCGACTGTACTAATGCCCATTTTCGACATTATTTTGTATAAGCCTTTGTTTACTGCTTTACGATAAGCAAGGGTTACCTCGCAATAAGATTTATCGATGATTTTACTGTCGCTCATCGCGACTAACGATTCATACGCTAGGTATGGGTAAATAGCTGTTGCGCCAAAACCAAGTAACACTGCAAATTGATGAGGGTCTCTTACGCTACCCGTTTCGATAATAATGTTTGATTCACAACGTAAATTGTTATCAACCAAACACTTTTGCACTGCACCTACAGCCATAGCCGCAGGGATAGGTAGGTTTACATCGTCAAAATTACGGTCAGTTAAAATAAGCATGATAGAGCCAGCAGCTGCTTTCTCTTTTGCTTTATCGCAAATGCGTTTAACTGCGTTTTCTAAGCCTTCTTCAACAGTGTAAGTAATATCAATTTTACAATAGCTGTAATGCGCTTCATCTGCATTTAGTAGCTGCTGCATGTCTGCATACATTAAAATAGGTGTATCGAACTGTAAGCGCTTAGCGTGCCCTGTTGTTTCGTTAAACACATTTTGTTCGCTACCAATACACGTAGCCAAAGACATAACATGGTTTTCGCGAAGAGGATCAATTGGCGGGTTAGTGACTTGTGCAAACTTTTGACGGAAATAATCGTATAGTGAACGATGCCCTTCGCTTAACACAGCAAACGGAGTGTCATCACCCATTGAGCCTGTTGCTTCTTGCCCGTTTTCACCCATTACACGAATAACGCTATCCAACTCTTCATTGGTATAACCAAACATTTTTTGATATTTAGCTAACGTTTCATCGTCAAATGAACGATTGCCTGCATCTTGCTCTTTTAATTCTTCAAAAGGAGTCAAGCGCTTAACATTTTCTTCAAGCCACGACTTATAAGGATGGCGAGATTTTAAATCTTGATCTATTTCATCTGAATGCCAAATTTTCCCCAATTTGGTATCAATTACTAAAAGCTCACCCGGGCCCACTCGGCCTTTTTCAACCACTTCATCGGCGGTGTAATCCCAAATACCGACTTCAGAAGCAAGGGTTATAAAACCATCTTGTGTGATTACATAACGCGCAGGACGAAGACCATTTCGGTCTAAGTTACAGGCTGCAAAACGGCCATCTGACATAACAATCCCCGCAGGACCGTCCCATGGCTCCATGTGCATGGAGTTAAAGTCATAAAATGCACGTAAATCGTCATCCATAGCGCGGTTTTTTTGCCATGCAGGCGGCACCAGCATGCGCATAGCACGGAATAAATCCATGCCACCGGCTAAAAATAGTTCTAGCATGTTATCAAGGCTTGACGAATCTGAGCCTGTTTCATTAACAAACGGCGCTGCGCTTTGTAAATCTGGAATAAGTGGAGACGAAAATTTATACGAGCGAGCACGAGCCCACTGACGGTTACCCTCAATGGTGTTAATTTCACCATTGTGCGCTAAATAGCGGAAAGGTTGAGCAAGTGGCCAACGAGGCTGTGTGTTTGTTGAAAAGCGCTGATGAAAAACACAAATTGCGCTGGTCATACGAATGTCAGCTAAGTCTAAATAAAAATTAGGTAAATCTGCAGGCATCATAAGGCCTTTATAGATAGTCACTAATCCAGATAAACTTGCAATGTAAAATGATTCATCGTCTGCTAAACGTTTTTCAGCACGACGGCGCGCTACGTATAAGCGACGTTCTAAATCTTTTGAACGCCAACCTTCAGGTGCGCTTACAAAAATTTGCTCAAAGCCCGGTAATTGCTGCACAGCAATTGGACCTAGCATTGATGGGTCGGTAGGCACTTCGCGCCAGCCTAAAATATTTAGCGTTTCTTTTTCTAATTCTTCGCTCAGAATTTCCTTTGCAGCTTGTGCTAAAACAGGATCTGAATTTAAAAAGATCATGCCTACTGCATAGTTTTTACCAAGGTGCCAATTATGCTCACTTGCAATAGCACGGAAAAAACTATCTGGTTTTTGCAAAAGCAAACCACAGCCATCGCCTGTTTTACCATCAGCAGAAATACCGCCCCGGTGTTGCATACGATCCAACCCAGTAATAGCAGTACGAATAAGCCGGTGACTAGCCTGACCATTAACTTGGGCAATTAAGCCAAAGCCACAATTTTCTTTCTCTAATTTCGAGTCGTATAACATAGACCCCTCCCCTTGCTTCACTGTTAGCGTTAATGAACTGCTCGACGATTTGCTAACAGCCGGTCAAAACTAGCCTCTATATCAAATAGAGTCAACAGTAATTTGAATACATATTCACATTCTTGAATATTTCTCACTTCATAGCAAGATTTCTTTTTTATCATTTTTATTAACATTTAGCGGTATTTTCACCGTTATTTTTTCATGACACTGGTGTCAAGTTTAACATTTTGTAAAAACACCTCCAACTTAAAAAGCAGTTTACGTAAACGTAAGCTTAGATATTAGTGAATAAATATTCAATTGAAGAGATTCGTAAAATGTTGGGATTATGCAAATAATATTACCCCTTTTCATTAACAAATTATAAAAGGGATAAATAAAGGTAGAATTATGTTCCTTATTCTTCATTCAGCTTAAAAGCTATAATTTAACCACTCATTACTTTGATTAATTATTCGTAAATAGAAAAATAAAACCAGTCAAAGTTTAAATGTCACCCCGCTATTTAATCGCCTGAGTAGCTTAGCTTTAAAATACACTTACACTTTTGAATTCACTGAAGTTGCGACGTTATTGGTTTTCTTGTACCCGCAACGCTGTATTTACTCTTTATATATTGCTTTGTATGTGTCCGGAGCGGACACATAAAGTGTCCACGGACATATTACTTTAATAAATAAATTATTAAGTATAATAATATCAATAGGTTAAATTTTGGCATGCTAATCGTATAGTGTAATTTAGTAATTATTATTTGGAAGAATTATGTTCACTTTAAGCTTATTTTTACTCTCGCCACTAGCCGCTATTTTTGCAGCACTACTTTATGTCATGTTTGAAAAAAATATAAATTCATTTAGTTAAGGTTGAATAATGATTAAAGATACCAGTGCTCAAGACATACAAGTTAAAACACCCGCAAACCATAAAAAACGTTTTCTTTTAATTATCGCTGTGTTGTTACTTGTTATTGCTGCTACTTATGGAGTTATGTCAGGCTCGGATGCAACTAAATCATTTAGCCAAGAAAAGATGCAAATAGCAAAAGTAGAAATTAAAACGCTTATTCGCGATGTAGCCGCAAGTGGAAAAATTGTTGCCGCCAATGCACCACATATCTACAGCCCAGAGAGAGGCTTTGTAAGCTTGCACGTAAAAGCTGGCGATACAGTTACCAAAGGCGACGAGCTTGCTGTACTTCATAGCCCTGAACTTACCAATGAATTAAAACAACAACAATCCGTATTACAACGCTTAGAAGGTGAACTTAAAAGGCAACACCTACAATCAAGAAGAGACACTTTAACCCTTACAAAAACACTCGATATGGCAAGTGTAGAATTAAACGCAGCACAAAGAGAAGATCGTCGCGCAAAACTATCAATTAAAAAGCATTTAATAAGCCAAATAGACCTTGAAAAAGCAATAGACGACTTATCACGTGCACAGCTTACCTATAAACACGCACAGCAAGAGGTGGCACTTGCTAAAGATACACTCGCATTTGAATTGCAAGCAGCTAAAAGTGATGTAGAGCGTCAGCAGTTGATCGTTGATGACTTACATAGAAAAGTGAATGAGCTGTCAATTCGGGCCACAGTGACAGGCATTGTTGGTAATCTGCTTGTGCAACAAAAAGCAGCCGTCACGCAAAGTCAGCCTCTGATGACACTCGTTGATTTAAGTCATTTTGAAGCACAGTTGCAGGTGCCAGAAAGTTACGCAAACGAACTCGGGTTAGGTATGGACGTAGAGCTTAAATTAGGGAACGAAACAATAATGGGAGTGCTCTCGGCTATATCACCCGAAGTTAATAATCGCGAAGTAACCACACGTGTTCGCTTTACAAGCAACAGCAATAACATTCGCCAAAATCAACGTTTAACCGCGCGTATTTTACTCGACAATCGCCAAAATGTGCTGCAGGTAAAGCGAGGCGCTTTTATGCAACAAGGCGGCATTGTTGCATATAAAATAGACGGAAATTTTGCAAGACGTATACCTATATCCGTAGGTGCCACCAGCATTAACGCGGTAGAAATTTTAAGCGGCTTAAATGAAAACGACGAAATAATAATTTCTAGCTACAACCAATTTAACCAAGTAGACACGCTTTTATTAAATTAGAAGCGCTCTCAACCAGCGCCAATTTAAGGAAAAACCATGTTACAAATGAAAAACATAAGTAAAGTATACCAAACTGAAATGGTTCAAACTCACGCATTAAGAGACTTTAATTTAAATGTAAATGAAGGCGAATTTATAGCTGTCACAGGCCCTAGCGGCTCTGGGAAAACTACCTTTTTAAATATTGCCGGTATGTTAGAACCCTTTAGTGAAGGTGATTATATTTTAGATGGTGTAAATGTGGGTAACCTAAACGACAACCAACGTGCCGATTGCCGAAATCAAAAAATTGGTTTTATCTTTCAAGGTTTTAATTTAATACCAGATTTAAACCTCTATGAAAATATTGAAGTACCTCTTCGTTATAGAGGTATTAAAGCAAAAGAACGTAAACGTAGAATAGAGCAATGTTTAGAACAAGTAGGCTTAGCCTCCCGCGCTAAACATTTACCTCAGCAACTTTCTGGCGGCCAGCAACAACGCGTCGCTATAGCCCGCGCACTTGCCGGCGAACCACGTTTTTTACTTGCCGATGAGCCAACCGGTAACTTAGACAGCCTAATGGCTCGCCAAGTGATGGAATTACTTGAGCAAATAAATCGCGATGGCGCCACCATTATAATGGTGACACATGACAGTGAATTAGCCCGCCGCGCACCGCGCAACATTCAAGTAGTTGATGGACAACTTGCTGACTTTACTTTGTACCAAGGTACACAGCCAATAAAAGTCGCACAAGGAGTATAATTCATGCTGGTTCATTATATTGATCTGAGTTGGCGTAGCTTTAAACGCACACCACTCGTAAGCTTTTTAATGGTACTTGCCATCGCAATTGGTATTGGCATCACCATGACTAGTTTGAGTGTGTATCACATGATGTCGGCCGATCCAATCCCGCACAAGAGCAGTCAGCTTTTTAGTGTGCAGTTACAGATAATGGACGATGGAAGCACATGGTGGACGTCAGATAACCAGCCTCTTCAACTAACTTATCAAGATGCTGCAAATCTTTATCAATCTCAAGTAGGTGCTCAACGTTTAAAAATGGTACGAAGTGGTTTTTCTGTTTACATAGACTCTGACAAAGTAAAACCGTTTAGTCAAAGTGCAAGACTTACCACTCCTGAATTTTTTAATATGTTTGACCTCGAATTTTTACATGGTAGCAAGTGGTCACAGCAACAAGAAGACAATGCAGCGCCCGTTGTTGTCATTAGCGAGGAGTTAAACGATAAGTTATTTGCTGGCAAAAATTCAGTGGGTCAGGTTATTTACCTTGACGATGCTAGTTACGAAGTGATTGGCGTTACAAAAAACTGGCCACTAACCATCAAATATTACGACTTAAACAATGGTGCGTTTAACCAACCCGAACAACTTTTTATGCCATTTAGCATTCTTGAGGCAAAGCAACTTGGTAATTGGGGAAATACTAATGGTTGGAAGCATGAAGATGTTCGAAGTTTTACTGCCAAATTACAGTCAGAAATGGTTTGGATTCAATTCTGGGTTGAATTAACGACCGAGCAACAAAAAAATGATTACGAGAATTACTTACTAGCTTATATGCAAGAGCAGCAAAAGCTCGGTCGATTTAATCGTAAAGAGCTCGCTTTTGGGCTTCGAGATGTTAATCAATGGATGGCTTACAATAATGTGGTTAGTGAAGATAACAAAATTTTAGTGGCTCTAAGTTTTATGTTTTTGGCTGTGTGTTTGGCTAATATACTTGGCTTATTACTTGCCAAATTTTTACGTCGAGCGCCAGAGGTTGGAGTACGTCGTGCTCTTGGTGCTAATAAACGGCAGATTTTTATGCAACATATCATTGAAGTCGCTATGTTAGGGCTTTTGGGCGGGCTACTTGGGATTGTATTTGCGCAGTTTGGTCTATTAGGTGTTCCTCAGAGCTACAGTTATTACGAAAGCTTAGCGACTATGGATTTAAGTATGTTACTAAGCGCCCCACTTATTGCAATCAGTACTTGTGTAATTGCCGGGCTTTATCCTGCTTGGCTGGTGTGTAAAACCAACCCTGCCATTTATCTAAAAAGCCAATAAGGACGAACACAATGATATTAGAAATTAAACCTATTTTTCATGCGCTGTGTCGATCTAAAGTGGGTGCAATTTTGCTACTTATACAAATAGCAATTACCACTGCAATTGTTAGTAACGCAGCATTTATAATTCAAGACAGAGTAACCTACCTTAACCAAGAAACTGGCTACCCGGAAGATGAAATACTTGCTTTTCATGTCATGCATTTTGGTAAAGATGTTCAAAGCCATCAGCAATTTGAACTTGATGAAGCCATGCTTCGAGCTTTACCCGGCGTTAAAGACGCCATA
This sequence comes from Pseudoalteromonas sp. S554, assembly GCF_005930865.1. Taxonomy (NCBI): domain Bacteria; kingdom Pseudomonadati; phylum Pseudomonadota; class Gammaproteobacteria; order Alteromonadales; family Pseudoalteromonadaceae; genus Pseudoalteromonas; species Pseudoalteromonas sp. S554. The sequence goes on from NZ_PNDV01000019.1 coordinate 46,580, forward strand.
TATATTAACAACATACCGTTATCAGGTAGTGGCAGCTCATCTGACTTCAGTATTAACTCTGCACCAGAGCCAGGGCTTTCAGCAAGAACGGCTTACTTTTTTACGGATGATCATGCAATTAATACACTTGGCATTGAGCTTGTTGCAGGACGAAACTTTACTCAAGATGAGATTGTTGTTACCAACGATAATGATCAACGAGCCAATGTGACAATTGTCACTCAAGCATTACTCAATGAGCTTTTTCCTGATGAAGAGGGCTTAGGAAAAACGATTTTTCTTGGTGATATCCCACTGAAAGTTGTTGGTGTAATTAAGCATGCAAAAGGGCCTTGGTTAAAAGACAGCCGCCCAAATAATATCGCATTAATTCCTTACATTAACCCCAATATATCTGGCAACTTTTTAGTTCGCACTGCGTCCAATGAGCGAGCAGACATAGCTAAACAGATTGAAGACGCAATGCTTAAAAATTATAACAAGCGTGTGATTATTCGAATTCGTGGTTTAGATCAAGACAAAACGCAATATATGGCTGAAGACACATTGATGATGCGTATGCTCATTGTACTCATCACTATCTTAGTTCTGGTTACAGCGGTGGGCATTTTTGGTTTAACGCTATTCAATATAAGTAAGCGCACCAAACAAATTGGAACCCGTCGTGCTTTGGGCGCTCGTAAATCTGCAATTGTTAATTATTTTTTAGTTGAAAATGCATTGATTTGCATTGCTGGATTAGTTTTAGGCGTTATTGCTGCCCTCATACTTGGGCAATTGCTAATGCAACACTTTTCAATAGCTGCATTACCCTTAGGCTATGTCGCAGCAACTGCCGTTATGGTTTTTATCATGAGCCTTCTAGCTGTATTTGGCCCAGCTAAACGTGCTGCAAATATTTCGCCCAGTATCGCAACCCGAACCATATAACGCAGCTCCCAACCTATGCTACACTGGCTAAACACGGTGTAGCATTTTCAATATTTAAATAATAATAAACAGCGATTAAATTCTCATGGAAAAAATACTTATCGTTGATGATAATCCGGCCGTTTTAGAGGCATTATCATTACTACTAGAGATACATCACTTTAATGTAGTTACCGCGTCAATGCCTTTTGAAGCCATTCAAATTGTGCAATACCAACGCATTGCTCTCGTTATTCAAGATATGAATTTTACCAGCGATACCACCTCAGGCGAAGAAGGTAAAACTTTGTTTTATGCGCTGCGTGAAGAGAACCCACACCTCCCTATTATATTAATAACCGCTTGGACTGAACTTTCAACGGCGATTTAACTTGTTAAAGCAGGCGCTGCCGATTACCTTCCAAAGCCATGGGATGACCACAAGCTTCTTACGTGCATTAATAATTTAATAGAGCTGGGGCGCACTAAGCAACTTGTAGCCACGCACAACCGCCAACAAAAAGAGCGAGATGATAAATATAGCACTGCTAACTTAGCAGGCCTTATTTTTAAAAGTACCGCAATGGAGCGATTAGTCACAATGGCATTGCAAGTGGCTAAATCTGATATTTCCGCACTCATAACAGGTCCTAATGGCAGTGGTAAAGAGTGTATTGCCACTATTATTCAAAAAAATTCTTCACTAATAAATCAGCCTTTCATAAAGGTCAATGCCGGCGCCCTACCTCAAGAGCTTTTGGAGGCTGAATTGTTTGGTGCTGAAGCAGGTGCTTATACTGGTATAAGCAAGCAACGTATAGGTCGTTTTGAGGCAGCCGATGGTGGAACATTATTTTTAGATGAAATTGGCAACTTGCCACTTTCTGGGCAAATGAAGTTGCTAAGAGTGTTGCAAACAGGTGAATTTGAACGGTTAGGGTCCACACAAACGCGCAAAGTAACTGTACGTGTTATATCAGCCACCAACGAAAATTTATTACAAGCAATAACCGAAGGGCGTTTTAGAGAAGATTTGTACTATCGCCTTAACGTTATTGAGTTAAACGTACCTGCGCTTTGTGAACGCGTTGATGATATTGCGCCACTCATTAATCACTTTTTACCACATAGAGAGCTAAGTATTGATGCAGAGCAAGCCCTTAATCGATACCAATGGCCAGGTAATGTAAGAGAACTTGAAAACGCCTGTAAACGTGTTGGTGTAATCAAGCCTAATGGTTTGCTTAGTGCTGAAGATTTTGACCTAACCCCGTCGTCGCCAATAAAAAATAACGACGTAAAAAAAGAACCTACAAAATTCGAAATTGAACAATCAATACGCGCTAATCAGGGGGTTATAGCTAAAGTAGCACGAGAATTTGGTTTAAGCCGCCAAGCACTGTATAGGCGCTTACAAAAAATGGGTATTGATTACTAATGTTTAATTTTATTAGTGGCTTATCGTTAACTCAAAAAATAATGGCTATATGTGTTTTATGCAGCGCTTTACCTGTTGTTAGCATTACAATAATTGCACAACATCCGCTGTATTACTCTGTGTTATTAGTCATAGCAGCTATGCTAATAAGCCTCTTGCTAGCTAGAGCCTTAACAAAGCCTATTAAGCTAGGGTTGCAATCGCTAGAAACTGGCTTACTTAATTTTAAAGATGGTGAACTTTCTAGTTTATTAGCCTATAAAAACAACGATGAGTTAGGAAAGCTATGTCTGCTTTATAATCAAACGGCAAAACAACTTCGTCAAGAAAAACAGTGGATTTATCAACGAGAGTTAATGTTAGATAAAGTATTACAGAGCTCTCCACAAGCACTTTTACTTGTTAACGATAACAAAACTGTTGTATTTAGTAACTTAGTCAGCCGCACTTTATTTAATAGCAAAACACAACTAGAAGGCACGCAACTTCACGAATTATTGTCTGATGCACCTATTCAGCTTACTAATGCTATTGAACAAGGCGTGGATGGCTTGTTTAATATTGAAGTAGATAGTCACGATTCTCAAACTTGGCATTTATCGACTGGCGAGTTTTTGCTAAATAATCAAAAACATCACTTATACATATTTAAACAACTTACCCGTGAACTCAGCCGCCAAGAAGTAGCAGTATGGAAAAAAGTTATTCGAATAATAAGCCACGAGCTTAATAACTCTCTTGGCCCTATGTCATCAATGCTGCACAGCGCTCAGCTTTTAGCTAGCCGCGTAGATGAACCTCGTCTTGCACGTGTGTTTTCAACAATCGATGAAAGAATAAGCCACTTGACTGAGTTTGTTCAAGGCTATGGCAAATTTGCAAAGCTCCCTACACCACAAAAGTCAGCGATAAATTGGCAAAACACATTAAGTGATCTGAATAGCCAATGGCAGTTTAGCTACACAGTAAGCAGCACCCAAAGCATATTACATGCAGATCAGGCACAACTTGAGCAGTTGCTTATCAACTTACTCAAAAATGCACACGAGTCAGGCTCAAATCCGTCTAAAATAAACATAGATGTAACGTTCTCTAGTAATACTTGCATAGTAGATGTAAGCGATGGCGGAAAAGGCATGAGTGAGCAGGTAATGGCTAATGCCCTTGTGCCTTTTTATTCTACAAAAAGTACAGGAAGTGGTTTGGGGTTAGCTTTGTGCAGAGAGATTGCTGAAGCACATAAAGGACAAATAAGCTTACATAATAAATTAATTGGTGGTCTAAACGTGCAAGTTACCCTGCCGTGCAGATAAGTGATGTTGTAAAAATACTAAAAACAATAAAGCCACTTAACGTGGCTTTTATTATAACAGCACTATAAAAATAGCGCTCACAAAATAAGATTACTCAGCGTCAGCTTCTTTGTACTTAGCCGCTGTTTCTGTGATTAACGGTTGTAATTCACCACGTTGGAACATTTCGATGATGATATCACAACCACCAATTAGCTCACCCTCAACCCAAAGTTGTGGGAATGTAGGCCAATTTGCGTATGCAGGAAGCTCAGCACGAATGTCTGGGTTTAGTAAAATATCAACGTATGCAAACGGTTCGCCACACGACATAAGTGCTTGTGAAGCTTGTGAAGAAAAACCACAGTTTGGTAACTTAGGTGACCCTTTCATGAAAAGGATAATTGGGTTTTCTGAAATTTGCTGTTTAATTTTATCAATGGTTTCCATCTACAACCTCAAAGTAACGATAGCTAAATATACTTAGGTCTTGAAAATAACTCATCGTGACCATAAATATATAACTTAAAATGGGCAAATAAAGCCACAATTGAAATAGTCTTTCGCAATAACATTGCTGTTTGCTTAAACTTGAGTAAAATACTCAACAATTATAGTAACACTATATTCCCACTTGGTATAGGTAAGTGGTCTGTTTCAACAGGCATTACGTATTACCAAATGGACTATCAACTAAAAAAGATGGAGATAAAAAATGGCATTTGAACTACCGTCACTACCATATGCAATCGACGCACTTGAGCCACATATTTCAAAAGAAACATTAGAGTTTCACCACGGTAAGCACCACAACACGTATGTTGTTAAGCTTAACGGTTTGATCCCTGGTACAGAGTTTGAAAACAAATCTCTAGAAGAAATCGTATGTTCATCAGAAGGCGGTGTATTTAACAACGCAGCGCAAATCTGGAACCACACGTTTTACTGGAACAGCCTATCTCCAAATGGCGGCGGCGAGCCTACTGGCGCAATTGCAGATGCAATTAACGCTAAATGGGGTTCTTTTGATGCGTTTAAAGATGCATTAAACGACAAAGCAGTAAATAACTTCGGTTCAAGCTGGACTTGGTTAGTAAAACTTGCCGATGGCTCTTTAGACATCGTTAACACATCTAACGCTGCTACACCACTTACTGACGAAGGCGTTACACCTGTTCTTACTGTAGATTTATGGGAACACGCATACTACATTGATTACCGTAACGTGCGTCCAGATTACCTTAAAGGTTTTTGGTCACTTGTTAACTGGGAATTTGCAAACGCAAACTTCGCTTAATTAGCACTTATCGCTAATTTAAAAAAGACGCTAAAGCGTCTTTTTTTATGCCTATTATTTATACTTTTAAACTCTGTCATTTGACAAAATAGCCTTCTTCAACATGATCTTTTTTCACTTAAATTTTTAATTTTATTCCACAAACATAGACTTTCGCGACTAAACTTTAAAATGTAAGCACCTTTTACAGCGGGTTTCGGAGGTTATTATGACGATTTTTGAGCATTACCAAGCACGTTACGAAGCGGCACAAGAAGAAGAGTACAGTATCGCCGAGTTTCTTGAGATATGTAAAACCGACAAATCTGCCTACGCGAGTGCACCAGAACGCCTTTTAATGGCCATAGGTGAACCCACAATGGTAGATACCGCAACGGATGCACGCCTCAGTCGGTTATTTTCAAATAGAGTAGTTGCACGCTACCCTGCCTTTACCGATTTTTATGGTATGGAGGATGCCATTGAACAAATTGTTTCTTATTTAAAACACGCCGCTCAAGGGCTTGAAGAGTGTAAACAGGTTCTCTACCTATTAGGTCCAGTCGGCGGTGGCAAATCATCTATTGCTGAAAAGCTAAAGTACCTCATGCAACAAGTACCCATCTATTCAATTAAAGGGTCACCGGTAAACGATCACCCATTATCTCTGTTTGATCCCATTGAAGACGCTAATGTGCTAGAGCAAGAGTACGGTATTAAGCCACGTTATTTAAAAACAATTATGTCACCGTGGGCAGGCAAACGACTGAAAGAGTTTAATGGCGATATAAGTAAGTTTAGAGTGGTAAAACGTTATCCATCTATTCTGAATCAAATAGGCATCGCTAAAACAGAGCCTGGCGATGAAAACAACCAAGATATATCTGCATTAGTAGGTAAAGTAGATATACGTCAGCTTGAACACTTTGCGCAAAATGACCCCGATGCTTATGCTTACTCGGGTTCACTTTGTATGGCAAATCAAGGCTTGATGGAATTTGTAGAGATGTTTAAAGCCCCTATCAAAGTACTCCATCCACTACTAACGGCCACGCAAGAAGGTAATTACAATGGGGCTGAAGGTATTAGCGCTCTTCCCTTTAATGGCATGATCCTCGCTCATTCAAACGAATCTGAATGGCAAACCTTTAAGAATAACAAAAATAATGAAGCCTTTTTAGACCGTGTATACATAGTCAAGGTACCTTATTGTTTGCGTGTCACTGAAGAAATTAAAATTTACGACAAACTTCTTCAGCATAGTGAACTTCATAGCGCTCCTTGCGCGCCTGGCACCTTAAAAGCTTTGGCACAATTTACAACTCTTTCACGATTAAAAGAGCCTGAAAACTCAAGCCTATATTCTAAAATGCGAGTGTACGATGGTGAAACACTCAAAGACACTGATCCAAAAGCAAAGTCGTATCAAGAGTATCGCGATTACGCAGGGGTGGATGAAGGCATGACGGGCCTTTCTACTCGCTTTGCATTTAAAATTTTATCTCGGGTGTTTAATTTTGATAACGCAGAAGTGGCCGCGAACCCTGTTCACTTATTTTATGTACTTGAACAACAAATAGAGCGTGAACAATTCAGCAGCGATGTTGAAGAACGCTACTTGAGCTTTTTAAAAGGCTATTTAATCCCTCAGTATGTTGAATTTATTGGTAAGGAACTTCAAACTGCGTATTTGGAATCATACTCAGAATATGGACAAAACATATTTGATCGCTATGTTATTTATGCCGATTTTTGGATTCAAGATCAAGAATATCGTGACCCTGATACAGGCCAATTATTTGACCGAGCTGCACTCAATGCAGAGCTTGAGAAAATTGAAAAACCAGCGGGCATTTCTAACCCTAAAGATTTTCGTAACGAAATAGTCAATTTTGTACTCCGCGCACGGGCTCATAACAATGGCAAAAACCCGCTGTGGACGAGTTATGAAAAATTACGCACTGTCATTGAGAAAAAAATGTTTTCAAACACAGAAGATCTGTTGCCTGTTATTTCGTTTAATACTAAAACCTCAGCTGAAGATCAGCAAAAACACGAAGACTTTGTTAATCGCATGGTCGAGAAAGGCTATACACAAAAGCAAGTCAGATTGTTATCTGAGTGGTACCTACGTGTTAGAAAATCACAATAACCTTCATAGTTGTAGTTTTAGGAGGTCATTATGGCACATTTTATAGACAGACGTTTAAACGGTAAAAATAAAAGCACCGTAAATCGTCAACGCTTCATTAGGCGTTATAAAAAACAGATAAAAGAAGCGGTGTCAGATGCAATAAATAAACGCAGTGTAACCGACTCTACATCGGGGGAAAGTATATCTATTCCGCAACGTGATATCAGCGAGCCTACCTTTCATCAAGGTAAAGGTGGGAATAAAAAACAAATACACCCAGGTAACGATCAGTTTGCAACAGGTGATAAAATAGAGCGACCAAAAGGTGGTCAAGGTGATGGTTCTGGACAAGGTGAGGCAAGCGACTCTGGCGAAGGTCAAGATGAATTTGTGTTCTCTATCTCAAAAGATGAGTACCTCGATTTACTTTTTGAAGATTTAGAACTCCCTAATCTTCAAGAAAATCAACTTGATAAACTTGTACAAATGAAAACCCAGCGAGCCGGTTTTTGCAGTGAAGGTATGCCAAGTAATATTGATATTGTTCGTTCGTTACAAGGATCACTTGCTCGACGTGTTGCCATGAGCGCTGGAAAAAAGCGCCGCTTAGCCGATTTAGAAGCTCAGCTAAAAATATTAATACACGAACCTCATAGCGATAAAGCCGCTGTTGCACTTTTACAAAAAGAAATAAACCTACTCAAACAGCAAATTAAAGCTGTGCCTTTTATTGATAACTACGACTTGCGTTTTAGAAATTACGAGAAGCGCCCCCACCCCACCAGCAAAGCGGTTATGTTTTGTATTATGGATGTGTCAGGCTCTATGGACCAAACCACAAAAGATATGGCAAAACGGTTTTATATTTTACTATATCAATTTTTAACGCGCAGTTATAAAGACATTGAAGTGGTCTATATCCGTCATCATACGCAAGCGACTGAAGTAGACGAACAAACATTTTTTTACTCTCAAGAAACTGGGGGAACTATCGTATCGAGCGCACTTAAACTGATGGATAAAATAATTAAAGAGCGTTACAACGCAGACGAATGGAATGTATATGCAGCACAAGCATCTGACGGTGATAACTGGGCTGACGATACTCCTCATTGCGGGCAAATATTACGTAATAGCCTTTTAGATGCTGTTCGCTATTTTGCCTACATTGAAATCACAACACGTGCTCATCAAAGCCTATGGCGAGAATATTTAAATATTACGCAAACACATTCCAACTTTGCCATACAGCACATTCAAAGTGTTGAAGACATTTACCCTATATTTAGGGAGTTTTTTAAAAAAGGTCGGCAACAACAAGGGGCTGCATAACCAAGCGAGGTATTAATATGAATACTAAACGAATGAGTGACGGCCCTGACTGGACTTTTGATTTGTTAACTGAGTATCAAACAGAAATAGCCCGCGTTGCAGACTTTTACCGGTTAGACATTTACCCTAATCAGATAGAGGTGATCACCGCCGAACAAATGATGGATGCGTACTCAAGTGTTGGGATGCCTATTGGTTACAACCATTGGTCTTACGGGAAAAAATTCATTCAAACTGAGCAAAACTATAAACGCGGACAAATGGGCCTCGCGTATGAAATAGTGATTAATTCAGACCCCTGTATTGCATATTTAATGGAAGAAAATACGTTACCGATGCAAGCACTAGTTATGGCGCACGCATGTTATGGCCACAACTCTTTTTTTAAAGGTAATTATTTATTTAAAACATGGACTGATGCCAGCTCTATCATTGATTACCTAGTATTTTCTAAAAATTATATACGTCGCTGCGAAGAAAAATACGGTGTAACAGCAGTAGAAACCTTACTAGACTCATGCCACGCACTCATGAACTATGGCGTTGATCGTTATAAACGCCCGCAACAAATTTCGTTATTCGAAGAGCAAAAGCGCCAAGAAGAACGCGAGGCTTATTTGCAATCTCAAGTGAACGAATTATGGCGAACAATCCCCGAACATCACCAAGAAGCAAAAAAGAAAGAACGTCACTTTCCTCAAGAGCCGCAAGAAAATATCTTGTATTTTATAGAAAAAAACGCACCACTTTTAGAACCTTGGCAACGTGAAGTTATTCGTATAGTGCGTAAAATATCACAATATTTTTACCCACAAAAACAAACACAAGTAATGAATGAAGGCTGGGCCACCTTTTGGCATTACACCATTTTAAATCACCTATATGATGAAGGTAAACTTACCGACTCATTTATGCTGGAATTTTTACAAAGCCATACAAATGTTGTTTATCAACCACCTTACAATAGTCAGTATTATTCAGGTATCAACCCATATGCTTTAGGCTTCAATATGATGGTTGATATTAGGCGACTATGCGAACACCCAACGGAAGAAGATAAAAAGTGGTTTCCTGAATATGCCGGAAGTAATTGGCTTGATACCCTTCATTTTGCTATGCAAAACTTTAAAGATGAAAGCTTTATAAGCCAGTTTTTATCCCCTAAATGTAAGCGTCCGGCAATCTACACCTAGCTTTTGATATTCCAAGGCAGTAAATCATCGATTTGGCAACCCGGTTTGCAGATTTGGGTTAAATAATAGCTAATATAATCGTAAGGTTTTAGTGAGTTGGCCTTTGCCGT
>NZ_PNDV01000190.1:0-1116 GCF_005930865.1 Pseudoalteromonas sp. S554
AAATGAGGAAGTAAGATAATATAAGAATTAATAAATACGATGTAAAGAAGAAATGGCAGGGGCGGAGAGATTCGAACTCCCAACCGTCGGTTTTGGAGACCGCTGTTCTACCAATTGGAACTACGCCCCTGCAAAGTGGATGCCTATTATACTTACGCAAATCATTTACACAAGCCTAAAAGATACCCGCAATGCAAAATCTCTATAAACAATTAAGTACTTAATATTAAAAAGGCTTAATTCGCCCCTTTAACAAGTGGCACGCCATTATTACCCACAGGAATATAAACCGTTGTATGGTTTGGCGACTCGGCCATTTTTATTTGCGCATTTATGGCTTCATGTTGTAAATAATTAGCCGTAAGCGTAGCGTTAATAATTTTTTGTGCCTGCGCTATACCTTTTGCTTCTTCAACACGTATTTCTGCATCTTTACGCGCAATTTCTTTTTGTGTTTCTTTTTCAGCAAGTAACTGCTGCGCAGCTAGTTTTTTCTCTACCGCATTAGCAACAATATCGGGGTAGTTAATATTACCTACAACTACATTGGCAAGCTTAAAGGGGGTGGTTGATAAATAATTTTGTAAACGCAGTGTGACCTCTTGGGCTATTTTTTCGCGGTTTGTTTTAAGTTCACCACTGTCGTATTTCTGCACCGTATCTCTTACGTAAGTTCTGAACGTTTCACGCACAAAACGTTTGTACCAGTTTTCTGCTCCATATTGTTCAACAACGGTTTGCACTGAACCACTTTGAATGGCAATCACAGCATGAAAATCAAATTTTATGTTTAAATCATCATTAGCTAATATTCTAAATGTTTCGGTATACGTATTGGGCCGCATATCTATGTTTACCACTTCATTCCGCAGTAATGACATACCATAATTAGCAGGCCCTATCATGGTGCCTTGGTAACCACCTTCACCAAATACTCGTGGTTTTTCGTAAACATAGCCCTCTTCACCCGCTGGCGTACTTGGGTTAGTGCATGCGGTTAATCCAAACCCAATTACACCAACAACAAAGGCACCTTTAACTAAATTATTAACCAAACTTTGCTTGCCTGAATGTCTTGCTCTCATTATTTGTCCTTTATTTCTCTAAAACTTTATT
>NZ_PNDV01000191.1:0-276 GCF_005930865.1 Pseudoalteromonas sp. S554
GATACCGATATGGGGGGTCATTGGCATCCATGTGCTGAAAACATAATTCCACCATTTAGTGCACATCATGAACATAGTAATCCTGTTCCGATTATTAACAAAGTATGGCTGTACTTGCCCTTTGAAAACCTAGCTAGCATTATTGACTACCGAATGGCCTTTCCCGAAAAAGAGTCTTATTGTTATAACCCCTATTCGCAAAATAGATGTATGCGTAATATAGATTTACTGTCGCCTTCAAGAGGTGACTCTTTAAATGATTTATCCAATACAAGG
>NZ_PNDV01000192.1:0-259 GCF_005930865.1 Pseudoalteromonas sp. S554
AAAACATACAAAGTAGCAAAAACGACAGTTATAATTTCAGATATATCTGCAGTTATATCAGCTTATAAAATAATAAAAAAGATAAATTTTTTATTAATACTTAAAATATAAAATATACAGACTCAGGGAAAAGAAACTCTAAGTTTCTTTTATATATTTTAAATATTGGCCCCTTTTCTGTAACGCGAACAGGTTTACCAGAGAGTTTTATCAAATGATCCATTGTAATTACCCCTGAGCAGTTGAATGCTTTTTTCTT
>NZ_PNDV01000193.1:0-266 GCF_005930865.1 Pseudoalteromonas sp. S554
AGATTTACGTTTATTGTATCTAGCGCTTTCGCGAGCAGTGCATATTTGTGCGCTGGGTGTTTATAACATAGGGCAAGGGCAAACTAGTCGGTTAGCAATTCAAAGTAGTGCGCATGGGCATGTGCTGATCTCAGAGCTCGAAATTTCAAGCAGTCCAATATGGCGAACTCATTTACATGAGGTTTGCGACAAGCTCACATTTATGTGTTAACAGCAATATACCTCTGAAGAATTAGGCCAACAGGGAACCTTACAGAATGCTAATA
>NZ_PNDV01000194.1:0-225 GCF_005930865.1 Pseudoalteromonas sp. S554
CGAATATAAAACGTAATGGAGATATCGTCACGTATATTGTCTCTACAAATCAAGCCGCCTTTGTCTTTACTTTCTAGTACAATGCGCTTTTTTGAAATATCCATCACATCCATTTTATGGATAACAGGGTACACAATGCCACCGGTAGTGGGAACGTCTGGCTCACTTTTCATTTTATTTATAATGAGAGCATGGCCTTGTTCCCCTTTGCGATAAAACTTGCCA
>NZ_PNDV01000195.1:0-211 GCF_005930865.1 Pseudoalteromonas sp. S554
TGAACACCATTAATTTACCTAGCACGACAGAGTCGATTATGATGAGATTTGTTGCTTTTTATAGCATTGAGCAAGATTATGACTTAGTTCAAATAAAGGTTAATGGTGTGCCAATCGCGGGTAACTATACGCTAGCTGCTAACCCTTAATATGGCAATATTGGTCATTATATAACAGTTGATTAATATTTAAAAACTTATGCACAACTTCC
>NZ_PNDV01000196.1:0-306 GCF_005930865.1 Pseudoalteromonas sp. S554
TTCTTTCAAATTATCCTCTCGTAAATTCATTTACTGTATTAAGTTTAAGCACATTAAATTATTAATAAAAAATCATTAGTGATGAATATAGAAAACAGAGTCGTAATCTGTTAAGTTTATGTTATGTATATAGATAAATAAGCTCCTTAAGGTAATTGAAAACAAAGGAATTAAAGTGAGCGCTACATTTATAATTATTTTTAATGGGCCACTCCAGCACCATGCCGAGAGTTCATTGGTACAAAAACACCTTATCCAATTTTTAAATCTTCCACATACTATTTCTATAAAGTTGGTTCAGGGAAC
>NZ_PNDV01000002.1:0-44497 GCF_005930865.1 Pseudoalteromonas sp. S554
CGTAGAGCTTGCTCACGTTAGAAGCGCAGCTTCTTTTTAAAAGATCATTTGCACAAAGAGAAGTAAATGAGGAGACATTAAAACACAAATTATGATTTCCTTACTTTATCACTAGATCACTAGATCACTTCTCTATAGCGCAGCGTCTCTTAACCTCTTTGTGAATATTTAATTATTTTTTAATAACTTGCGTGAGCAAGCTTCACGCCTACGGTGTAAAATTGACTTTGCTTTGTAGACGTAGAGCTTGCTCACGTTAAAAGCGAAGCTTCTTTTTAAAAGATCATTTACACAAAGAGAAGCGAATGAGAAGTAAATGAGAAAACATTAAGGCAGTAATGCTGTTTTTTATTTAATCACTAAATCACTGCTCTAAAGCGGAGCGTCTCTTAACCTCTTTGTGAATTTTATTTTATTTCACTGGTGTATTTAAGTAGACAAAAAAATGCCCAGAGTGATTTAGGGAAACTCTGGGCTATAACGGGCTCTTTGGAGCCATGCGCTAACAAAAAACTTTCTAATTCATAGGGAGAAGTTGAAAGTATTTTAAGTATAGCCAAAGCTCTTAAAATTACACATTTTTAGGTTGTTTTTTATACTGCAGCAAATACAGTTACTTAACTATGTTGTACACATTTTATACGCAATTTATTCGTATTTACTCCCACGTTATTAACTGTGTATTTTGAACCAGATCGCGTGGTAGTGAGTTTTTGATCTTATTTTTTTGCCATTTTCCTAGCCCAATGGGGCAGCCGCATAATGTTAATACAACTTCGCCCAGCTCTTTTGTGGGCTCGGCTAATCGTACATCTTTACCATTAAAATAGTCGTTTGCTTGTTCGCTATTAAGCGCGTACGTGTTGGTTTTGCATGCGTTACCTAACACGGTGGCAAATTCGTGAGTGAGCCTTACACCATTTTTATGAATAATGCCTATTTGAATACCTAAGCGGGCATATTTAATTTTGTTTTGAATGGCATCAAACCCCTTTGGGAATAGCCACAGTTCTTTGTCGCGTTGCATTAATGTGCCGGGTAGGCTTGTTAAACCAAAGTGCTTTTTAAGCTCGCTCATAAACGCGGTTGTTGGTTTTTTATCAAACTCAGTAAACGGAAATGCGCCTTTTTTGACTGTTTGATTTGGGTTGTTACAACTTGCGTGCTTTTTAAATTTAGCAATAAAAAAGCCCTCGCTGTCGTATGTTTGCGGCCATACGTGCAAATAGCCCTCGGCCGTTGTTGCTTTGTCGGCCCCCGGGAATAAATCGCTGAGTGACTCGGGCGCTATAAACTCGCCAAATTCTTCAAGTAAAAATTCGCATACTTGCTGGTTTTCGAGCGGTGTGAGCGTACAGGTAGAATACACCAGCGTGCCGCCGGGTTTTAACGCGTAAAATGCGCTTTTTATTAAATCTTTTTGTACTTGGGCTATTTGAATGTTTGATTCGATTGACCAATTTTTTAATGCGTCTGCATCTTTACGTACGGTGCCTTCGCCAGAGCAGGGCGCGTCTAGCAATATGCTATCGAAACATTCATACATGTAGTTACCAAATATAACGCCATCAAAGTGTGAAAGCGCACAGTTACCCACACCCATACGTTTTAAGGTGGCACTCAATACTTTTAAACGCGACGACGAGAGCTCGTTTGCTACAAGCACGCCTTGGTTGTTCATTAGTGCTGCTAGCTGCGATGTTTTAGAACCCGGCGCCGACGCCATATCAAGCACTGTGTTGCTTGTTTGTATGCTTTGCTTAAGCGCGATAGGCGGCAGCATTGAGCTTGCCTCTTGTACGTACATGGCGCCGCTTAAATGTAGGTCGGTATTACCCAGGGCTAGGTTTTGTTCTTCATTAGTTGGGCGTTCTAGCCAAAAGCCTTCGCTACACCAAGGGATTGGCGTAAGTTGCCAATTTTTTTGCTCCGCTTTTTTAATAAAGTCTTCAACGGTTATTTTTAATGTATTAACGCGGATAGATTTTCTGAGTGGGCGACGACACGCATTTATAAAGTCATCTAACTTTAAATGATTTGGCAGGTAGGTTTTTACGTCGTCTATAAAGTGCTCAGGAATAAAAGTATTGGCGTTCACGCGCTAGCTCGTACATTAAAAATAAAGCGCGATTTTAGCATTTAAATAACTAAATTTCAGTGATAAAAACGCGCCACCTAATTAAGTTTCGCTGTCGACACTTTGTGTTTTTTAGGTATTTATAAGCTATTTTGATCATACTTTAGACTAATAGTGTCGACAATGAGGCTGTTTTTTAGCCTTTATATTGGGTTTTAGGGTTGACATGTTTTTTTAATGCGCCCATTATGGCGATACAAATTGTCGACAATCCAAAAATTAACTTATGACAGACTCATTTTCAAACGAAGCGCCCGTTACCACAGCATCCGATCAGGTATTTGTAAATATGCGCCGTGAGATTGTTGAAGGCACTATTGCCCAAGGTAGTAAAATTTCTGAGCCCGAGCTTGCAAAGCGTTACGGCGTAAGCCGCGCAACATTGCGTGAGGCGCTAAACCGCCTTGAAAGCTGTTATTTAGTTGAGCGCAAAGCCAATGTAGGTTGCCGTGTTGTAGCACTTACCGCTGAGCGCTTAATTGAAGTTTACCAAGTGCGCAGTTCGCTTGAGGGCTTGGCGTGCCGATTAGCTGCCGACAATATGGAGCCTGATGAAATTAAAGGCTTAAAGCAATTACTTAATCAACATTTACAAACGCAGCGCGTTAAAGAAGGCGAGTCGTACTACCAAGAAGCTGGCGATTTAGATTTTCATTATCGCATTATTAAAGGTAGTAAAAATGCGCATTTGATTCATTTGCTTTGTAACGACCTGTATCAATTAATACGCATGTACCGCGTGCAAATGGGTATGGTGGGGCCGCGTGTATCAAAAGCGTTTGACGAACACTTAGCCATTATTAACGCGATTGAAAACCACGACGGCGAACTGGCCGAAATGCTAATGAAGCGCCATATAAGTGCGTCGCAAGCGAATATTCAAACCAAATTTGATTTATACCAATCTGAATAACTGTTTACTCATACAGATTGGTAAAAGCCGCTAATAGTTAAAAGTTAAGAAAAATAGTTAAAGCGTCATATACAAAGATTAAAAATATAAGTTACTCCATGTAGCCACCGTTCAAAGAGAGGAAATGACATGTCAGCAGGATATAAATTTAAACAAGCTATTGCTAATAACCGCCCATTACAAGTAGTGGGCACTATTAATGCCTACACAGCCATGATGGCTGAAAAAATGGGCCACCAAGCTATTTACCTTTCGGGTGCGGGTGTTGCTAATGCCTCTTTCGGTATGCCTGATTTAGGTATGACTAGCCTAGACAACGTGCTTGAAGATATTCGCCGTATTACCGGTGCAAGCGATTTACCTTTACTTGTTGATGCCGATACCGGTTGGGGCGGGGCGTTTAATATTGCACGTACCGTTAAAGAAATGACCAAAGCAGGCGCGGCGGGTTTTCATATAGAAGATCAAGTGGCGCAAAAGCGTTGTGGCCATCGCCCAAATAAAGAAATTGTTAGCCAAGGCGAAATGGTTGACCGAATTAAAGCCGCGGTAGATGCAAAAACCGATAGCGATTTTTACATTATGGCGCGCACCGATGCGTTTCAAAAAGAAGGCTTAAATGCGGCTATTGACCGCGCAGCAGCCTGTGTTGAAGCTGGCGCCGATGCTATTTTTGCTGAAGCCGTGCACGACCTTGCCGATTACCAAGCGTTTGCCAATGCGTTAAATGTGCCTATTTTGGCTAACATTACTGAGTTTGGCCAAACGCCAATTTATACCAAAGAGCAGCTAAGTGATGTGGGCGTTGAAATGGTGCTTTACCCACTCAGTGCGTTTAGAGCGATGAATAAAGCGGCACTTAACGTTTACTCGGCTATTTTAAATGAAGGCTCGCAACAAAGCGAAATTGAAAACATGCAAACCCGAGCTGAGCTTTATGACTTTTTAGATTACCACACATACGAAAACACACTCGATAACCTTTTTTCATCAAAATCTGACAAATAATAATTATTAAATTAGACAACACACAAATTTAAGATAGGAGAAGATCATGGTAGATAAAGCATTAGGCGGCGCAGGCTTACGCGGACAAGTAGCAGGCCAAACGGCATTATGTACAGTTGGCCAAAGTGGCTCGGGCTTAACGTATTGTGGTTACGACATCAGCGAGCTGGCTGAAAAAGCGCAGTTTGAAGAAGTGTCGTTTTTACTTTCACGCGGTGAGTTACCTACATCTAACGAGTTGGTTGAGTACAAAGCAAAATTAAAAAGCTTACGTGGCTTGCCAGATGCACTTAAAACGGTGCTTGAAAATATTCCTAAAGACGCGCACCCAATGGACGTAATGCGTACGGGTTGCTCTATGTTGGGTAACCTTGAAATGGAACTTGATTTTAGCCAAGCAAACGATGCGATTGACCGCATGGTTGCAGTGTTCCCAAGTATTATTTGTTACTGGTACCGCTTTTCACACGATGGTGTTCGTATTGAAACACAAACAGACGACGATTCAGTAGGCGCACACTTTTTAACGTTATTACACGACAAAGCACCAAGCGAGTTGTTTGCGCAAGTAATGAATGTGTCGCTTATTTTATACGCAGAGCACGAATTTAATGCCTCTACATTTACAGGGCGCGTATGTGCTTCTACCTTGTCTGATATTCATTCGTGTGTAACGGGTGCGATTGGTACGTTACGCGGGCCATTACATGGTGGTGCAAACGAAGCTGCAATGGATATGATTGAAGGCTTTACTAGCGCAGAGCATGCTGAGCAAGAAGTAATGGGTATGCTTGAGCGTAAAGATAAAATTATGGGCTTTGGCCATGCTATTTACCGTGAGTCGGACCCGCGTAATGTAATTATTAAAAAGTGGTCTGAAAAATTAGCGGCAGAGGTGGGCGATGATGTGCTTTACCCGGTTTCTGTTCGTTGTGAAGAAGTAATGTGGCGCGAGAAAAAGTTATTTTGTAATGCTGATTTTTTCCATGCATCGGCTTATCACTTTATGGATATTCCCACTAAATTGTTTACGCCAATATTTGTAATGAGCCGCGTTACAGGTTGGACAGCACATGTTAAAGAACAACGTGCTAATAACCGTATTATTCGCCCAAGTGCAGATTACACAGGGCCAGACGCACGCAGCTATACGCCAATTGAATCAAGAGGCTAATTAGTTAGCATGTAAGGTGAGCCTAGCTCACCTTTTTGCCTTTTTATTTCCCGTCACTTATTAGCGAATTTTTATTATGACCATAATTAACAATACTCAGTACCGCAAACCGCTTGCGGGCTCAAATGTAGATTACTACGATACCCAAGCCGCTGTTGATGCCATTAAACCAGGCGCTTATGCCACACTTCCTTATAGCTCGCGTGTATTTGCAGAAAACTTAGTACGCCGTTGCGACCCTGCGATGCTTACCGATGCACTTAGCCAAATAATTGAGCGCAAGCAAGATTTAGATTTTCCGTGGTATCCGGCGCGTGTGGTGTGCCACGATATTTTAGGCCAAACGGCCCTTGTTGATTTAGCAGGCTTGCGCGATGCCATTGCGGCTAAAGGTGGCGATCCGTCTAAAGTTAATCCTGTGGTACCAACGCAGTTAATTGTTGACCATTCGTTAGCGGTTGAACATGCAGGCTTTGATCCTGAGGCGTTTGAAAAAAACCGTGCCATTGAAGACCGCCGAAACGATGACCGTTTTCATTTTATAAACTGGACTAAAACCGCGTTTAAAAATATTGATGTGATCCCGCCAGGTAACGGCATTATGCATCAAATTAACCTTGAAAAAATGTCGCCTGTTATTCAAAACCGCGATGGCATTGCATTCCCCGATACGCTTGTAGGGACCGACAGCCACACCCCGCATGTTGATGCTTTAGGTGTTATTGCTGTGGGTGTAGGCGGGCTTGAAGCTGAAAGCGTTATGCTTGGCCGCGCGTCGTACATTCGTTTACCCGATATTGTAGGCGTAGAGCTTACGGGTACTCGCCAGCCTGGTATTACCGCTACCGATATTGTGTTGGCGATTACTGAGTTTTTACGCGAGCAGCGTGTTGTATCGACCTATTTAGAATTTTACGGCGAAGGCGCCGATGCGCTAACGCTTGGCGACAGAGCAACTATTTCGAACATGACGCCAGAATTTGGTGCGACTGCGGCCATGTTTTATATCGACGATAAAACAATAGACTATTTACGTTTAACAGGGCGCGATGAAGAGCAAATAGCCCTTGTAGAAAACTACGCTAAAACGGCTGGCCTTTGGAGCGATAGCTTAAAAACCGCAAAATACGAGCGTGTTTTGACTTTTGATTTATCAAGTGTTGGCCGCAATATTGCGGGGCCTTCTAATCCACATCGTCGTGTTTCAACCAGCGATTTAGCGAAAGAAGGTATTTCGGGCGTTGTTGAAAACGAAGAAGGCTTAATGCCAGCCGGTGCGTGTATTATTGCGGCAATTACCAGTTGTACTAATACCAGCAACCCGCGCAATGTAATAGCTGCAGGTTTGCTTGCGCGTAATGCGAATGCAAAAAGGTTAATGCGCAAACCTTGGGTTAAAACGTCGTTAGCGCCGGGCTCTAAAGCCGTGCAATCGTACCTTGAAGACGCAAACCTATTGCCAGAGCTTGAGCAGCTTGGTTTTGGTATTGTTGGCTTTGCGTGTACTACCTGTAACGGTATGAGTGGGGCGCTTGACCCTGTGATTCAAAAAGAAGTGATAGATCGCGATTTATACACAACGGCTGTGCTTTCGGGTAATCGTAACTTTGACGGGCGTATTCACCCTTATGCAAAACAAGCCTTTTTGGCATCACCGCCTTTGGTTGTAGCTTATGCTATTGCGGGCACGATTCGTTTTGATATTGAAAAAGATATTTTAGGACAAGATCAACAAGGTAATGATGTAACGCTTAAAGATTTATGGCCAACCGATGAAGAAATAGATGCGGTAATTCAGCAAAGCGTTAAACCTGAGCAATTTAAAAAAGTGTACGAGCCTATGTTTGACTTAACCGTAGATTACGGTGAAGACAACGACCCACTTTACGATTGGCGAGCGCAAAGTACGTATATTCGCCGCCCGCCTTATTGGGAAGGTGCACTTGCTGGTGAGCGCACCATGAGTGGTATGCGCGCTTTGGCAGTATTGGGCGATAACATCACAACGGATCATTTATCACCTTCTAACGCAATTATGGCAAGCAGTGCTGCGGGCGAATACCTCACTAAAATGAATGTACCAGAAGAAGACTTTAACTCGTATGCAACGCACCGCGGCGATCATTTAACGGCGCAGCGTGCCACGTTTGCAAACCCTAAATTACTTAACGAAATGGTACTTGATGAAAACGGTGACGTTAAGCAGGGGTCTTACGCGCGTATAGAGCCAGAGGGTGAAAACACGCGCATGTGGGAAGCAATCGAAACTTACATGCAACGTAAACAACCTCTTATTATTGTGGCCGGTGCTGACTACGGGCAAGGATCGTCGCGCGATTGGGCGGCAAAAGGGGTAAGGCTTGCAGGTGTTGAAGTTATAGCTGCTGAAGGCTTTGAGCGTATTCACCGCACAAATTTAATTGGCATGGGTGTTTTACCGCTTGAGTTTGCACCAGGCACTACCCGTAAAACATTAAACCTTGATGGTAGTGAAAGTTACGATGTAAAAGGCGCACCAGCACCGGGCGCCACTTTAGAGCTTGTGATCACCCGCAAAAATGGTGAAGTGCTAACTGCAGCAATGAAATGCCGATTAGATACGCAAGAAGAGCTTTCTATTTACGCTGCTGGTGGTGTATTACAGCGTTTTGCTCAAGACTTTTTAGAAGCGACAAACGCATAATAAGGATTTAAAAAATGTTTAAACCACAAATAAAAGTGCCCGCGACCTACATGCGTGGAGGCACGAGTAAAGGTGTGTTTTTTAATTTAACCGATTTGCCAAAGCCTGCCCAAGTGGCAGGTCAGGCGCGCGATAATTTATTGCTTCGTGTTATTGGTAGCCCCGATCCTTATGGTAAACAAACCGACGGCATGGGCGGTGCAACATCAAGCACCAGCAAAACGGTTATTTTAAGTAAAAGTGAGCAAACAAATCACGATGTAGATTATTTGTTTGGGCAAGTAGCTATTGATAAAGCTTTTGTTGATTGGAGCGGTAACTGCGGTAATTTAACTTCAGCCGTGGGGGCTTTTGCTATTAGTAATGGTTTAGTTGATAAAAACCGTGTGCCCGATAATGGCATAGCTATTGTGCGTGTTTGGCAGGCTAATATTAAAAAAAGCATTTTAGTGCATGTACCTATGACTAATGGCGAAGTGCAAGAAACCGGTGACTTTGAGCTTGACGGCGTGACGTTTCCTGCAGCAGAAGTAAAGCTTGAGTTTGTAGACCCTGCTGATGGGGATGGGGCTTTATTTCCAACGGGTAATGTTGTTGACGATTTAGAGGTGCCAGATGTTGGTACGTTAAAGGCGACAATGATTAATGCGGGTATTCCAACTATTTTTATTAATGCTAAAGATATTGGTTATACCGGCACTGAGCTGCAAGACGACATTAATAACGATGACGCTGCGCTTAAAAAGCTTGAAACAATTCGTGCTTATGGCGCTGTTAAAATGGGCTTAATTACGAATATAAATGAAGCACAAGCGCGCCAGCATACACCTAAAGTTGCGTTTGTTGCTAAGCCTGTGGCGTATAACGCATCAAGCGGTAAACACATTGTTGCTGGTAGTATTAATTTATTAGTACGTGCTATGTCGATGGGTAAATTACATCATGCCATGATGGGAACAGCCGCCGTTGCAATTGGCACCGCAGCAGCAGTTGACGGTACGTTAGTAAATATGGCTGCTGGTGGTGGCGCATTGAGTGAAGTGAATTTTGGTCACCCCTCGGGCACGTTAAAAGTAGGCGCTGAAGCTAAAAAGATTAATGGAGACTGGCAAGTTACTAAAGCGAGTATGAGCCGAAGCGCCAGAGTATTGATGGAAGGGGTTGTAAGAGTTCCCTTTTAATAATTTTTTACTGCATTATTAACTTTGTGAAATTAAAAGACCCTTTTAGTCAGTTAGGGTTAACGTAATAATATTAATAATGCAGTAACAATTAAGCAGGATTTTAAAATAAATAAAAAACAAGGGATTGGCTTTCCTGGTTCTAAAGGTTTACTTTCAATTAAGAGCTCAGTTCTTTTGGGTTGCTTTATCTCCGTTCTGCATTTATTTTTAATGTTCTGTCGCAAATACTTGAAGAAAAAATTTAACAAACTAAATTTAATGTAATAATCACTCAACAAACAAGTTATATTGTAAGCATGCGTGTTTAATTTTTTTCGGCTGTAACTTAGGTTATTGAATTAAAATAAACCCTATAAAAAATATAACATGGCGTTAAACTAAAAATACATCATTTAAAATGTATAAATATGTAGCAACAACTCATAGCTTAATGGTACTTTTAAAGTTCTAGTAACAAAGGTTAGATTATTGTGTTTTTTTACATTTTTTGTAAATGAACAGCAAGCTGACCTAAGTTTAACCAAACTTTTTCAGATACTTATTTCATGGCTATCAAGGAGAAATAAATGGCGAAGCGTATGATCAAATTTACACCAATAGCGGCATCAGTTGCACTTACACTCGGATTAACTGCGTGTGGTTCTGATAATGACAGAAATGTTTATGTTCCACCTGTTGAGTCTTTTGATTCATCAGATAGCGTCCAGTTTAACGTTGAAGTAACAGGTAAAGCAGTTAAAGGTGCAATGATGAACGCGGTGGTTAGCGTTTCAACATTGGATTCAACAGGCCAAATGGTAGCAGTACCATTTCGTTTAGCGGCATCTGCGGATGCTGAAACTTTCTCTGCTGAAGGTTTATCTCAAGAAGCTGCTGATGAAGCAGTAGCGGCAAGTATTTTAGCAGCAAACCCAGACGCTGTTTTAACAGATGAAAGCGGTCGTTACAGTGTATTCCTAGAAGACGACTTTACAGGTCCAGTATACATTACTGTTAAAACATCAGCTGAAGGCGACGACAGCTACCTACGTTGTGATGCATACCTAGGTTGTGGTACTTACGACGAAGCACCAGCAGAAGACGACGTTAACGATGGCGATACAGCAATTGAGTTTGGCGAATGGTACAAAACAGACCTAGAGCTTTCTGTTGTTAAATTTGTGCCAGCGGTAGAAGCTGATGCATCTGGCGCAAGTGGCGTTTTAGGCGACGCAAACGTAGCGCGTTCACTTAGAGCAAACGCGACTTTCTTAACAACGCTTGTTTCACAACTATTAATTGATGCCGGCGAAGGTGTTGATGCTGAAGGTATTGCAAATTCAAGTGTTGACGTACTAGTTCAAGTTTTAGGCCCAGATACAGCGCTTTTACTTGCTTCTTTGCTAGGTGATGTTTCAAACGGCGGTGCAGTCGATTTAGCTGACGTTGATGGCGAAGAAATGCTAGACGATGGTATTTTATCGTTAACTCAAGTTGCTTCATCTATTCAAGGCCTTGCGGATATTAACGGCAACATGACAAAGCTTATTGCTGGTATTAAAGCAGGTAAAGTAACAGGTAGTGACGATGCAGACATAGCTGCACTAGCTACTGCACTGCAACAAGCTGCTACAAATACGGCTAATATTTTCTTTGCAATTGCTACTGGTGAAGAAAGCGATATTGAAGCTGCTCTTGCGGCTGCATTTGCTGTAAACAACCCAGATGCAACTGACGCTGAAAAGGCGGCATTTGCTGCACAATCAACAGGTATTGCTAAAAAAGCAAAAGCTGCAAAAGACAAAGCTGTTAAAAATGGCGCAGCAAGTGATGCTGGTTTAGCTAAGGCTGCTGAAAAATCTAAAAAAGCACTTGAGAAAATTGGTTGTACTGACGATTGTACAGTAGGCGATGGTTTCTACATGCAACTTGCAGCTAAAGTAACTGCTGCGGTAACTGTTGCAGAAGCTGAGCTAGTGTCAATTCAGGCATCAGTTACTGCTGCGCAAGCTGATTTAGTTGCAGTACAAGCACTAGGTGGTGACACTGTAGTTGACGCAGACACAGCAGTAGCATTTGCAAATGCGGTTGAGTTACTTGTAAATGAAGCTGCAGTTGCTGATTTAGCCGGTGAATCGAATGCATTGTTTGTACAGTCTCAAGGTTTAGTGTCTGTTGCTACTTTACTTGTGGCAAATAGCTCTGATTACCAACAGATTTTAGATGATGCAGACGCGCTAGTAGCCGGTTCTTCAGCTGAAATTGAAAAAGTTACAGCGTTTAACACAGAACTTGCATTACTTGTTACTGAAGCTGAAGCAGCGCTTGCTGAGTTTGATGCAGCAGTTGCAGCAGCAGCTGCCCTTGCTACAGAAACTAACGAACTAGCGCAAGCGGCTGAAACGGCTGCAATGACTGCTGAATCAGCATCAACAACCGCGCTTACAGATGCTGAAAATGCAATGGTAAACAACGCTGATAATGCAGCTGAGGCGCTAGCTAAGGCAGATGCTGCGATTGTTGCGGCTTCTGACTTTGCTGCAAGTGTTGACGCATTCGAAGTTGCTATTGCACAAGCATTAGCTGCTGCAGAAGCTTACTTAGCTTTAGATGCTGACAGTGCCGATGCACAAGATTTAATTGATTCTGCAGAGGCAATGGCTGTTACGGCTGCTGCTAAAGCTGAACTTGCATCAGAGCAGTTTGCTACAGCGTATGCTCTACAATTAACGGCGCAAGATGCAATTGCTAAGTTTGAAGTTCTTGTATCTGTTAAAGCAACATCAGAGTCACTAAGCACAATGACTGTACTTACAAGCACTGGTGGTGAAGCGGTTCTTGATGCAGCTGATGTTTTAGCAGACGTTATTGATGAGCTAGCTGATATGGGTAACTCAGGTGAAGGCACGTCTACTCGTCAACCTAACTGGACTTATGCTTACAGCTTAGACGACCTAACGCTTATGCTTAACAATGCAACCACAGGTGAAATGATCAGCGCTGCTGCATCTTACCAAGGTGAGCAGTTAGTTGTTGCTTGGGGCGCTACGTTAGTTGGTGGTGATGCTACGGTTGAGCTAATGACTGCAGACACGCAAACTAATGCTCTTGCAGATTGTGTTGATTTTGCAGCCGGTACTATTGACGAGACTCAAATTGATTCTTGTTTAATATTTACTTTTGACGGCGAAGTTGATGCTGACACAGTAGATGATGCTGAAATCGTTAATACTGAAACTTGGAACCACGTGACAATTATGGACGGTGATTCTGGGTTTACTGGTATGTTAAATGTAACTGCTGATGACGCGACTGACATGGGTACTGTTACTCTTGAAGGTATGTCTGGCGACCTAGACTTTAAAGTTATGGGTACGGTTGACGCAAGCGGTGATGAAGATCAAAGCATGCTAGATGTAATGGTTAAAGGTGACGCAGCAATGGGTTACACATTATCTCTTACGGGTGCTGAGTCTTCAGGTTACACTGGCGACGTTAAAGCTATGTATAACGGCATGATGATGTCGTTTGGTACTGCTACTAAAGTTACTAATGGGCTTTCAATCTCTTACATTGATGGTGTAACAATGGATTACACTGATGTTGATTTAATTGACTCAAGCAAGTAATTTTTAAACTATTAAAGGGAAAAGCTGCGTGCTTTTCCCTTTTTTTATTGAAAGCGATTAAATTATGAAAAAAAAAATTCTTTTGCTAGGATTTTCATCAGCTCTACTATCTCCACTTGCATCCGCTAATAATCAGTTTCAAGTTTTTACTCATTTTGACGCAGAAATCTATACCGAAGCGCAACCAGTTCAGGCATTTGTCGATGACTTTGATGCGCCGCTAACATCGGGTGACAGTGCATTTACGTACAATATTTTTGAAGTTGGTGTTGGGTACGGTAATTTTAAAGTTGGTTTACAAAGTCGCTTTGACTACGTACTAAATTTTGATCCAGATACGGCAAAATACACACACATTGAAAAAAATGATTTGGCTTTTGAAGATAGATACTACACCTATTATTTAGACGCTAAACAAGCAACCTCTAATGGTATATTTGCGTCTTACGATTTTCAATTTTTAGATAAAAACGCATTAACCATTACACCAAAACTTTCTATTTTTGCTAGTACGCATTTTCAAGACGGGATTGTTGACGGGCGTATTTACAGCGATGAAGTAGAAGGCGATATTTCTGTAGATTATAACTATTCAAAAGATATTTTATTTAAAAAATTTACGCCACCTGAAAACCCAGAAGGGTTAGGTTATAGCCTAGATATATTTGCTAATTGGCAAGTAAATGACGAGTTGCATGTAGGCTTTAGCGTTAAAGACTTGCTGTATAAAACTGATTATGAAGACAGTGGGTTTGTAAATGGGCAAACAACCGAGATCCCATTTAGCCAAAACGATAATGGCGATATAACTACGCAGCCAACTGTATCGTTAAAAACATCGTCGTTTGGAAATACGCAATCTCATGATTTTGATATGAAAATGCGCATGCAAGCGTTTGCTGACTATAGAATAAATGATCGATTTTCGACTCAATTAACTCTTAAACGCTACGATCAAGATACATTTAGCCAGTTAAAAGGGCGAGTTCATTTTTGGGATCATTGGAAAGTACAGGCTGGCTATGAAACTAAAAGCAAGGCTTATTTAGTGGGTATTGAAAGCGAGTTTTTTGGTCTTAATCTGCAAACCGATAGTTTAGATTTGGATAAAGCGTATTATGCAAATATAAATTGGTACATGAACATTAAGTTTTAAGGAATGAAGATGTTAAAACAAATTATACCTTTAGGGGTTGCAGTAGCATTAGCGGGTTGTGGTGGATCATCTTCTAGTTCTGATAACAACGAAAGTGTGGCTGTAACTCAAATTACAACTAATTCAACAGCCCGTTTTTATGTCGCCAACTGGCAGTCGCCGAAGGGTACACTCAATATTTTAAATAACGAAGGGGTTATTCAAGAGTCGATTGAAGTAGATAACATTAATACGTTTAGCATAAGTGTAACGCCACTTACATACAGCCGCTTTGAATTTATACCTGATGATACGTTGTTATCTTGTCCACGATTTACAGGGTGTGGCAGAACAGTACGTGATGACCCTAATGATTTAAACGGTAACCGTTTAGTTGATTTTCAAGAACCAACGTCTGTTACATTAAATTATAAAGCAGATGCATTTATTGCCCCTGGTGTTAACGCGCTATATTTTTCTCCTTTAAGTACAGCGATTACTGATGCAGGCTTAAGTGCAGTGCAAGCAAGTTTATCGGCCACGCCGTTTTATCATTTAACGCACAGTAACCTTACAGCCAGTGTTGAAGCTGAAATGGTCACAAATGCCTTTACGTATGCCGCTATTATTGCAGGCGTAGCTGACAGTACCTTTAACGTTGATACTGCATTTAATGCCTTTTCTAGTAATGATAGCGAACAACAAGCATGGCGAGATTACAGTCAATTAGCTGCTCAATATATTCCTGATAACCTGTTTAGTGAACAGGGAAATGGCTTACTTCCTAATGTAGCAGGCCAAGTAAACCAAACCATTGCGAGTGTTACTACTTATCAGCAGTGGGAGCCACGTGTGAGTGAAGCACAGAGCTTAGAGTCAAGAGAGCTGCTTGTTGATGTTAGAAATATTATTGGTGTTGCAAGGCTTCAAGAAAAAAGCTACTCAAATGAACTCGACGCTAAATTTGCTGAACTAGAGGGTGCGTTTGACGAAGATACTCAAGCAACGCTTACAGCACTGACTAATGCGCTTAACGAGGTTATAACGAATTATTCACCTTTGGCTGATGATTCAGTACCTGCTGGGCAATATTCGCTGAGAGATTTAGACATTGATTACAGTAAATCGCCTTATACTTGGGCTATAACGGGTACCTACGATAACTTACCGATTAGCATAGACTTATCTATTCCTACATTTAGAGTAAGTGGCGTGTTAGGTAATAAAATTGAGGGTGTAATGAGTGCTACGGTAACCAATGGCTCAACTTTACTGAGTGTTGATGTTAGCGAGTTGCTGATTCAGTTTGATGGTATTGACGTTGTAAACGAAACAAATCCTGATGCTGATACAGGTATTGCACAACTTACTACTAATGTTGTTATTAATAAAGCTAATGGTGAATTAGCAGGCGATTTATCGTTAAACCTAAACCGTTTTGTGGACTCATTTGGCGAGGTATCCACTACGTTATCGTCTTTCGATTTTCAAGGTGACTTTGAAAGCGAAGTTCAAAGTACTGCGTTTCATATAACTGCAATTGAATCGTCACCTTTTATTGGTGAGGAAAATGATGATTTAGCCTTTACTTTTGAATTAGATTTTCCACTAAGTGCCGCTAACGATTTTAAATTTGCTTATGTGGGTGCTGTAGATAATTTAACAGAGCTAACATCAACGGATATATATGTGAGTGCTCAAGGACAGGCGTTGGATCTTCGTATTCGCGATGTTAATGGTAATATTAGCCTAGTTGCAAAAGGTGAAAACGGTCGCTGGTTAGATGTAAAACAAGCAGGTCGTAATTACAGCGGCGGCTTATACTTTGGTGATACAAAAATTGCTGAGGTTACCGCTGTTCGTGGGATCCCAGGTGTTTTATTTCCAAATGGTGATTTTGAATCGGTGTTTTAAACCACCGTTAGTTTTATAAACTAATATTAAAAAGCCCAACAAGGTGAACACCTAGTTGGGCTTTTTGTATTTTGTAACTGCCATTATAAGAGTTCTATTTCAACAGTTTCGCCTTGTGCAATGTTTCCACTTTGCGCAGGGACTACAATTAAACAGTTAGCTTTACTGAGAGACGACAATACGCCTGAGCCTTGTTTTTTAACAGGTGTGACAACAAGGTTGTTGTTTTCGTCGTTACTGGCAATACCACGTTGAAAGTCTGTTCGGCCTGGGCGCTTTTTAATTTGTTGAGTTGTGACTGCTTTTAAACGAAGTGTGGGTTTAGGCTCATTGCCAGATAGTTTGGTCAATGCTGGTTTTACAAGTCGCTCAAGCGTAACGGCTGCAGAAACTGGATTGCCAGGTAGACCAAAAAAGTAGCTGTTAGGCAATTTACCAAAAGCAAATGGTTTGCCTGGTTTCATGGCTATTTTCCAAAAGTGTATATCGCCAATGTCGTTTAGTACTTCTTTTGTGAAGTCGGCTTCACCAACCGATACACCACCAGAGCTAATAACGGCATCGGCTTGCTCGTCCGCTTTTAAAAAGGTTTTTTGAATAAGCGCTTTATCATCGGGAATAATACCAAAATCAATCACCTCTATATTTGGATTATTAAGCTCGCTAATAATCACAGCGCGATTACTTTCATAAATAGCGCCAGCAGGAAGTGCATTACCCGGCTCTATTAGTTCGTCTCCAGTTGAGAACACGGCTACTTTGAGTGTTTGGTAAACGTTTACTTCGTTAATACCAATAGAGGCTAATAATCCAACGTCTACGCCTTTAAGCTTTCTGCCTGCTTTTAATACCACACTGTTTTTTGCAATATCTTCACCTGCAAAACGGACATTGTTATTGTGCTCAATAGTGCCTGTAAAAGTAATTTCATCGTTATTTACAGTGGCGTTTTCTTGCATAACAACGGCGTTAGCACCTGGTGGAAGTGCTGCACCGGTCATAACTCTTACGCATTGACCGGGCGTTAGCGTTTTGTCGAAGGTTTGACCCGCAAATACACTGCCTATTTGCGTGTAGGTGGTTAGGCCGTCGCTAATACACAATGCATATCCGTCCATCGCAGAGTTGTCATGTGCGGGCACATTAATTGTTGATTGAACATCAGTAGCCAAAATTCGGCCAACACTACTCATTACAGGTATTGTTTCGGCATGCTTATTAAAGCTAATTGCATCTAACATATTACTGATTGCGGTTTCTATTGGTAATAAACCGGGTGCATTGCAAACATCGTTCATATATATTGCTTACTTAATTCATTTTTTAAAACAATACTTACAATGTCAAAGCTTTACAATACATGGCTGGGTTATTTTTTGTTTAGTATTTGCGTGTTTTCAAGCTCGTTAAACGCAAAAGAAACAATACATGTTGCGGTGGCAAGTAATTTTAAAACCGTGTTACAAACCTTACTGCAAGACTCCCCAATACCGGGTATACAAGTAAAAATATCAGCGGCCTCTAGCGGTGTTTTATACTCTCAAATTGTACATGGTGCGCCGTTTGACGTGTTTTTATCGGCTGACGATGGGCGCCCGCAAGCTTTAATAAAAGAAGGATTTGCTAGTCAAAGTAGTTTAATTACCTATGCACTGGGTGAACTTGCTGTATGGCAGCCCAATGCTAATAAAGTAAATAATAAAGTGGCGATCGCTAATCCGCGTTTTTCACCTTATGGGCAGGCGTCTGAGTTTTACGCTAATGCCAATTTTAAAAAGCCAATAAATTATGTGTATGGTAATAATATTACGCAAGCTTTTCAGTTTGTTCAAAGTGGGAATACATCTGTAGGGATCGTGGCTGTCTCTACATTAAAAATGGCGTTTAATAATAGCCAGGACCCACAGTATTTATCGTACAAGTTAATACCGCCTAGCGAGTATCCCGAAATTATTCAACAGGGGGTTATTATTAAATCGAGTAAAAAACTGGCAAGCGCTCAAAAGCTTATGGACTTTTTAATGACCAGCAGCACTCAACTTAAGCTTGTTGAATTAGGATATAGAACAAAGGATAGCAATGCTTCAAAGTGATTTAACAGCACTGTGGCTGACGGTAAAGTTAGCTTTTATAACGGCTGTGTTGCTGCTTGTTTTTTGTATTCCTGTTGCATACAAACTAGCGGGGTACAAAGGTAAATTTAAACCATTTTTAGAAGCGCTTATTGCAATGCCGTTAGTATTGCCACCGACCTTGCTTGGTTTTTATCTACTGGTTTTATTTTCACCCACACATGCTTTTGGGCAATTTTGGTTTTGGCTAACAGGCACCCAGCTTGCGTTTAGTTTTCAGGGTGTTGTTATTGGTTCACTTTTTTATTCTTTGCCGTTTGTAATGCAACCCTTAGTGGCAGGGTTTAAGCAGATTAACCACACCTATAACGAGGCTGCAATTGCCTTGGGTTTGAGCCACTTTAAGCGTTTTTTTTACTTAATATTGCCGTTGTTAAAACCTAGTATTGGTAGTGCATTTGCACTGGGGTTTGCGCATACGCTCGGGGAGTTTGGCTTAGTGCTGATGATTGGTGGCAATATACAAGGAGAAACACAGGTTGTTTCTATTGCTTTGTACGACCATGTTGAGTCGTTAAACTATGCAGCGGCGCATCAGCTTTCGCTTATTTTACTGGCTATTTCATTTGCGTGTTTAGTGCTGTTATTTAAATTTAATAAAAGCATAGTGGGGGTTAAGCAATAATATGATTAAGTTAGCCCTTTATAAATCGCTAAATAGCTTTGATTTAGACATAAACCTTCACCTTGAATCTTTTACTATTGCGGGAATTTTTGGCCCATCGGGCTCCGGTAAGTCCACCTTGCTACGTTGTATTAGTGGCCTTGAAGGTGAGCAGAGTGTTTATATAAATGATAAATCGGTACGTCATATACCAACTGAACAACGCGGTGTTACGTTGCAAGTTCAGTCCTGCCCATTATTTCCGCATTTGGATGTAGCAGGTAATTTAGCGTTTACACAAAAGCATTGTTTTAATAGGCAAACTGACTTAACTGAACAAAAAGTTATTGATGCACTTGAGTTACACCCCTTACTTAAACGCAACGTTCAGAGCTTGTCTGGCGGGGAGCGCCAACGGGTGGTGTTTGCACGTACGTTGTTGGCAGGTCAAAAATTAATTATTTTAGATGAGCCATTTAGCGCTCTTGATTGGCCGCTGCGCTTTAAAACACTCTCAACATTAAGTGAATTGGCGGCAACGTTTACTATTAAATTTATTATAGTGAGCCACTCGTTAAAAGAACTATTGTTTTGTTGCGATACCCTGGTGCAGCTTAATAAGGGTAAAGTAATTAACCACGGCCCGAGTGCACAGGTGGCTAAAGCTATTTACGCTAATAATAAACAAGCACCGCTAAGCTTAATTAACTTTCAAATCATTACATTTGATGAAAAATACGGTGTGTATTTGCTTAAACTACACAAAAGCGAGCAGCAGCTATTTGCATTACCGAGCGCTGTAGAGCAAGGAAATAAACTTATATTAGAGTGTGAGCAAATATCAGTAAGTGCAGAAATGCCATTAAACACAAATAACAGCAATGTTTTAATATGTACGCTGCACAGTGCAGAACTTATAGATAAAACATGGCAACTTACGCTAGATGTAGACGGACAAAGCTTGTACTGCTTACTTTCACCAAGAGTATGGGATCAAAATAACTATAAAGTAGGCGATACACTTTATGCGACTATTCATAAACTAGAGTAATTTGAAGTGGGTTTTAGCTGCACGTAGCACAATGACTGTTTTTTGTGATTTTAAAGCGACTAAACTCCATACTTAAACCATCAACCAGCAGTAAATGCTCGTTCAACCCGCTTGGTAATCCAGCAAGCATTTTTAAGGCTTCAGTGGCCTGAATACTGCCAATTAATCCTACAATGGGCGATAGCACGCCTGATTCTGAGCAGCTTTGTGTTTGATCAGACATAAACTGCGATAAACACTCATAACAGTGGCTATTTTCTTGCATTGTAAAACAGGCAACTTGGCCTTCCATTCTAATTGCAGCGCCCGATACTAGTGGGGTTTTTGTTTTATAACAGGCTGTGTTTAATACATTACGTGTAGTTAAGTTATCAGAGCAATCAATAACTATATCAATATTTTTTAATAGCTCGTCAAGCTTTGACTTTTCGTCTAAAAATACATCGATTGTATGTATATCTATTTCATCATTTAAGCTAGTTAGCTGCGCTTTGGCGGCGTGTGTTTTTAAGCTTCCCACATCTGTTTGTTTATAAAGCACCTGCCTTTGCAAGTTAGTAGCATCAACCACGTCGTTATCTACAAGCGTTAACGTACCCACACCGGAGGCAGCTAAGTACTGAGCAACCGGGCAGCCCAAACCACCTAAACCGACTATAAGCGCATGAGATTGCCATATTTTTTCTTGCCCCTCTATATCTAATTTAGGAAGCATTATGTGGCGCGAGTAGCGTAGTTGTTGTTGGTAAGTCAGGGCTGGTTTAGTCATTAGCGGCTTCTCATTATTTTTATACACAATAGCAATTTTTAGAATATGTGGGCAAGAACGCGGTTAAAAGTAATTGCACTGTTAGTGCTCACATTGATTACCTTAACAGTGCAAATGAAAATTATAACGAATTAGTAAAAACATAAGCTAATGATTTTTAATGAAATAAATTATTGGCTCACTAATTGCTCAGTATGGTTAACGTGAAATTAACAAATGTAGCG
Organism: Pseudoalteromonas sp. S554; assembly: GCF_005930865.1. Taxonomy (NCBI): domain Bacteria; kingdom Pseudomonadati; phylum Pseudomonadota; class Gammaproteobacteria; order Alteromonadales; family Pseudoalteromonadaceae; genus Pseudoalteromonas; species Pseudoalteromonas sp. S554. The sequence continues at coordinate 20,537 of NZ_PNDV01000002.1, forward strand.
GTGTAATTAATAATAAAGTAGTAACTGCTATAAATAACTACAAACGTAACTAAGGAAAAATAACATGCAACCGAGTACTGGGTTTAATCTCATATCGTTTAGCGGAAAAATGAAAATACTGCATTTAAGCTGGATGGTGTTTTTTATCTCATTTTTTGTCTGGTTTAACCATGCGCCATTATTAGGCGCTATAGCGGGTTCGCTAGGTATTACTATGGCACAAGTAAAAACGCTACTTATTTTAAATGTGGCACTAACCATTCCTGCTCGCGTGGTTGTGGGTATGTTAACTGATAAATTTGGGCCTCGCATCGTTTATGCATCATTACTGATTTTATGTAGCATCCCATGTTTTATGTTTGCGATGGCCACCACGTTTGAGCAAGCCGCTATCGCGCGTTTTGCACTTGGCTTTATTGGTGCGGGTTTTGTTGTGGGCATTCGCATGGTGAGCGAGTGGTTCCCGGCAAACGAGTTGGGTACAGCAGAGGGTATTTACGGTGGCTGGGGTAACTTTGGTTCGGCAGCAGCTGCAATGCTATTACCTGTATTAGCGCTTATGTTTGGCGGTGACGATGGCTGGCGTTATGCGATAGGCCTAACCGGTGTATTAAGTGTCATTTTTGGTGTTATTTGGTACATCAGCGTAACTGACACGCCAAAAGGTGGCACTTACTTTAAACCAAAAAAAGTAGGAGCAATGGAAGTAACCAGCAAAGGCGACTTTGTACTACTTCTTATAATGAAGCTACCTATGTACGGTGCTTTAGCACTACTTACTTGGAAGCTTTCTCCTACTGGTGCAAATTTACTTTCAGAAAATTTTGTTATTGGTACATATGTATTTTTGGTGCTGCTTTATCTTTACGAAGTGTATAAAATGTACGACATAAACGGCCATATTTTTAAGCAACCTGTTCCTGAATCACACCGTTACGAATTTAAACAAGTTGCCGTTTTAAATATTCTTTATTTTACAACGTTTGGCTCAGAGCTTGCCGTTGTATCTATGTTGCCATTATTTTTTAGTGAGGTGTTTGGCCTTGATATGGTATACGCAGGTTTGCTTGCATCAGCGTATGCGTTTATGAATTTAGCTTCTCGCCCGGGTGGTGGTTGGATCTCAGATAGAATGGGTCGTCGTAAAACACTTATTGTACTTACCACAGGCTTAGCTGTAGGTTATTTTGTTATGGGCTTAGTTGACGCTAGCTGGCCGCTTTGGCTTGCAGTTGCTGCTGCCATGGCGTGTTCGTTTTTTGTGCAAGCAGGGGAAGGCGCTGTATTTGCGGCTGTACCACTTATTAAACGCCGTTTAACGGGTCAAATTGCTGGTATGACGGGAGCTTACGGCAATGTAGGGGCTGTTGTGTATTTAACGGCGCTCTCATTAGTTGATTACCAAACATTCTTTATGATTATTGCGTCAAGTGCATTATTAGGCTTAGGTGCATTATTTTTCATGAAAGAACCCGATGGCCACATCACAGAAGTAAACGAAGATGGCACCGTTGAACTTATTTCTGTGACTTAAGGCATACATATGTTTGATGAAACCCAAAAAGCCAGCGCACTTACAAACGAACTTAACGTTGAGTTTGGTGGGCACAGTAGCAAAGGTATAAAAACCGAAAACCAAGATGCGTTTGCTGCTCTTAATACTCAAGCGCAAGAAAAAGAGTCAAAAGGGGTTATTGCCTGCTTGGCCGATGGGTGTTCATCAGCAAAAAATGCTAAACAAGCGTCACAGTTATCGGTAACGCACTTTATAAATGAGTATTTAAATACACCACCAAGTTGGGCCGTTAAAAAGTCGGTATCTAAGGTATTGGCCAGTTTAAATCAGTGGCTTTATTCGCAATCGGTTAACTACAATCACCTTGGCCAGCGCCAAGCAGATTGGATGACCACGTTTACAGCGCTTATTTTAAAATCGGCCACGGGTTATATTTTTCATTTAGGTGATACCCGAATTACGCGGTTACGTGCAAAAAGTATGGAGGCGATAACACGCGACCATAAAGTAAACGATACTCTAACGCGAGCTTTAGGCGCGCAGCTTCATCAAGAAATTGATGTATACGAAGTTGAACTTAGAGCTGATGATATTTATATACTTACCTGCGATGGTGTACACGATGTATTGCCATACAGTGATATACAAAAGCTAATTGATGAGCATACTAATTTAGAGCACGCAGCAAAAGCAGTCACAGAGCTTGCCATAGCAAGAGGCAGTGACGACAACGTAAGCTGCTTACTTGTAAAAGTGAATAGTATTGCAAAACAAAATTTAGACGAGTTATATCACTCTTTAACAAGGCGGAAGATTCCGCCACCGTTAAAAGTTGGCCAAAAAATTGATGACTTTACTGTTATCCGTGAATTACACGCTAGTAGCCGCTCGCACATTTATTTAGTGCAACAAACACCCGATACGCCGCCGGTTGTATTAAAAGCGCCTTCGGTAAATTTTGAAGACGATGTGCACTACCTTCAAGGCTTTATAAGAGAAGGCTGGGTAGGGCAACGTATTAATCATCCTAATGTAATGAAGGTTTTAAATACGCAATCGCAAAGCCGATTTTTATATCATATTTGCGAATACATGGACGGGCAAACACTGAGCGATTGGAAACATGATGTGCCGCATCCAGAAATTACCCAAGTGCGCAGTATTATTGAACAAATAGTACAAGCACTTAGAGCGTTTCAGCGTTTGGATATGGTGCACCGCGATTTAAAACTCGATAACGTGATGATAGACGCTCACGGCAAAGTAACATTAATCGATTACGGCACGGTGAGTGTTGCGGCTATGGATGAGTCGGTAAAGCAAATTGCAGATGATTGCCCGCAAGGTACGGTAGATTACACCGCACCAGAGACGCTTATTACTATGCACGCCGATTTTAAGAGTGATTTATTTTCGCTAGGCGTTGTTGCGTACGAATTATTATGTTCAAAATTGCCGTATCAGCCACTCGCGCATAATCATGTACCAAAAGATTACAGTCACTGGCAATACACTAGTATTCGTAAACACAGAGCAGATATCCCGTTTTGGTTAGATCAGGCTTTAATGAAAGCATTGGCTCCCAAACCTGAATTCAGATACCACGCATTTTCTGAATTTATAAGCGATATCAATAAACCTAATCCACATTTAAAAAGTACCGCCCCGAAAGACTCAATAATGAAACGCGATCCGGTTTTAGTCTGGAAAAGTATTTCGTTGTGTTTATTTATAGCCTTGGTGTGTGTACTCATAATTAAAAACTAAGAGATAAACATGTTAAATCATAAAAAAAAATTTACCTATTATTTTTATACTGGGTAGCTTAACTGCGCCTTCAATTAGTGTTGCAGCGCAAACCGATCTTAACTTTAGACTGCGTTTTGAAAGCGCAGAGCAAGATAACGCGTTAAAAGATGCAAGTAGCTTAACGCTGCGCACACGCCTTACTCATAAAACAGATGAAGTGAATGGTTTTTCTGCACTTATTGAAGTTGAAGACAGCCGAAGCCTGTTAGGTGTAGACGATTACAACAATACACTGGGTAAAAATACTAATTACTCAGTAATAGCCGACCCAGAAACTACAGAAGTAGATCAAGGTTTTATAAAATACGCGAAAGATTCGTTATCAATTAAAGTGGGTAGGCAAGTAATAGCGCTTGATGGGCAGCGGTTTGTGGGTCACGTTGGCTTTAGACAAGACAGGCAAACTTTTGATGCGGCAACAGTCAATTACACGTTTAATGATATTAATTTGCACTATAGCTACATAAGCAAGCGCAACCGTATATTTGCCGAAAGCAAAGATATTGATTCATCCGATCACCTTATCAATGCAAGTTTTAAAACAAGCTTGGGTAAAGTGGTTTTATACAGTTACTTATTAAGTAACGACGCAGTAGATGATGACAGCTTAGATACTTATGGCGTTTCTTTTAATGGTAATAAAACGCTCAGCAATACTAAGGTTTACTATAAAGCAGAGTATGCCACGCAATCTGCATCAACGAGCATGAGTGATTTTAACGCTGATTATTATGCATTTGAAGGCGGCGTTGATTTAGCCGGTTTAGGTATTAAAAACGTGACACTAAAAGCCGGTATTGAGTCACTGGGTTCTGATAACAGCGATTATGGTTTTGCCACGCCGCTTGCCACAATGCATAAATTTAATGGCTGGGCTGATACGTTTTTAGCAACGCCTGCACAAGGGCTTGATGACACTTATGTAAGCTTAAATGGTAAAGCCTTTGACGGTAAATGGTTAGTGGCTTATCACAGCTTTGATGCAAACGACAGCGTCAATGGCGTTGATGATTTAGGCTCAGAGCTAAACGTGCAATACGTTAAGCCTATTAATAAAACCTATGCCGTTGGCGCTAAATATGCCGATTATTCAGCAGGCGATAGTGCTGCAGGCAAAGTTGATACCCAAAAACTATGGGTGTGGGTGAGCGCTAAATTTTAAGTATTTAACCAGAGCTCTGGTTATTGAATTTAAAGCGTTACAAGTTGGTGCAATAGCGCCAGCTTGTGGTGCTTTCACTTCTTTTTTACTGCACTAATTTGGTTAAGTCACTGTAATATATTGATTATATATCTGGCTTGCATATTGCTATAACAACTACATAACAAATTATACGTTTGAAGTACTCATTTATGCATTGAGTACTTTGAACAAAACAGGTGATTTTAATGCCAAGCAAGCAGCGTGTTGTCGTCGTAGGAAACGGAATGGTTGGGCATCATTTTGTACAGCAGCTAGTATCGCAGCAAGGTGATAACAAAAATGTTGATATTACCGTGCTCAGTGGTGAAGACCGCCTCGCTTATGACCGCGTTCAGCTCTCGTCATTTTTTAACGGCAAAACCGAAGACGATTTAGCACTTACCTGCAGTAAAACCTATCAAGATTGGCAAGTGTGTTTCCATACTCATTCTAAAGTGGTTGATATAAACCGAGATGCAAAAAAGGTTACTACTGCAAAAGGCGAGTCATTTGAATACGACAAGCTAATACTGGCAACGGGTTCGTTTGCATTTGTGCCACCCATTCCAGGTAAAGATCGTGATCATTGCCTCGTTTACAGAACCATTAACGATTTACACGCTATAAAAAAATCAGCACAAGATAGTAAAGTAGGCGTTGTTATTGGTGGTGGTTTACTAGGGCTTGAAGCAGCCAACGCATTAAAGCAGCTTGGCTTGCAAACCCATGTAATAGAATTTGCACCTCAACTTATGGGCGTACAAATAGATGGGGCTGGTGGGCGATTACTTAAAAATAAAATTACTGAACTTGGCGTTAAAGTGCATACCTCAGTGGCGACAGAGCAAATTATAGAAGGTGAAAACAGCCGTTATAAAATGTGCTTTAAGGGTGGTCAAACCCTAGAAACCGACATGATAGTATTTTCGGCCGGTATTCGCCCATACGATAACCTAGCTCGCGAGTTTAATTTAGAAATAGGTGAGCGCGGCGGCATTGTAATAAACAACCATTGCCAAACGAGTGATAAAAACATATACGCAATAGGCGAATGCGCCCTTTGGAATAACTTTATTTTTGGTCTTGTAGCACCGGGTTACGCGATGGCAAAAGTAGCGGCGGGGCATGTTTTAAAACACCTCTCTTCAAGTACAGCTTCAAACACACCTTTAAGCAACTATTCAAACAAAACTGATGAATTTAGCGGCGCCGATATGAGCACTAAGCTTAAATTAATGGGTGTTGAAGTGGGCTCAATTGGTGATGCCCATGCACGCAGTGAAGGCGCAATTAGCTATTACTTTGAAGATCAGCCAAACGGTATTTACAAAAAAGTAGTCACTAATGAGCAAGGCAATAAACTCATAGGTGCTGTACTGGTTGGCGATACCAGTGATTACGATAACTTATTGCAGTATCACTTAAATAGTATAGACCTTAGTGTGCCCGCAGAGTCTTTAATAATGCCGCTTGCAGGTGACACGGGCGAGCTAAGCGCTGATGATTTACCAAGTGACGCTATTATTTGTGCGTGCCACAAGGTTACAAAACACACCATTGAACACGCTGTTATGCAAGGTTGTAGCGATTTAAATAAAGTGCAGCAAGCTACTAAAGCAAGTACGGGGTGTGGAGGCTGTGAAAAACTAGTGCAAAGCGTTATTAGCAGTGCACTTAACAATAAAATAGCCACGCTAACCCCAGTAGATGAGCCAGTCTCACAGAGCGCTTAACACTCACAATAAGAGAGCAGTATGGAAACTTTAAACACTTGTTCAAACACGCCTTTGCTTAAACAAACTACCTGCGCTTATTGTGGTGTAGGCTGTGGGGTTGATATTTCATTATTAAATAATACCCCAACAAAACTTGAAGGCACGCGCGAGCACCCCGCTAATTTTGGCCGTTTATGTGTTAAAGGCACGCATTTGCTTGACACCACCGGCAGTGATAACCGCTTAACATCGCCCCTTATTGATAACGAACCCGCTAGCTGGGATACGGCAACTGATTACGTTGCTAATAGATTTAACGCCATTATTAAAGAGCATGGGCCGGAATCGGTTGCGTTTTATGTATCGGGGCAGTTACTCACTGAGGATTACTACGTTGCCAATAAATTAATGAAAGGCTACATAGGTTCAGGCAATATAGATACAAACTCAAGGCTGTGTATGTCATCGGCGGTTGCCGGTTATAAACGTGCGTTTGGTGAGGACGTAGTACCATGTACCTACGACGATTTAGAGCAAACTGAGCTACTTATTTTAATTGGCTCAAATGCAGCTTGGACTCATCCGGTGCTTTACCAGCGTATGGAGCGCGCAAAAAAGCTTAATCCAAACATGAAAGTAGTGGTTATCGACCCGCGAAAAACTGATACAGCCGAACTTGCCGATACCTTTTTAAATATAAAACCAGGCAGCGACGCAGCACTTTATAACGGCTTACTTAATTATTTAAGTGAACATAACTATTTAGATACACAATTTATAAACGCGTATACAAACGGCTTTGAAACAGCGCTTGCAGAGGCTAAAAAGTGGAGTATTAAAGCAGTAAGTGATTTTTGTGATATTGACGCGCAGCTAGTCAGTGACTTTTACGCCTTATTTGCAAAAAGCCCAACCGCCATTAGTTTTTATTCAATGGGTATTAACCAATCAAGCTCAGGGGTTGATAAGTGTAATGCCATTATAAATGCGCATTTAGCGTCGGGCAAATTGTTAAAACCTGGCTGTGGCCCGTTTTCAATAACTGGGCAACCTAATGCAATGGGTGGGCGTGAAGTAGGTGGCTTGGCAAATCAATTAGCAGCACATTTAGACATTGAAAACAACGCGCATCAACAGTTAGTGCAGCGTTTTTGGCAATCACCAACAATAGCTAAAAAAGCAGGGTGTAATGCGATTGATATGTTTGATGAAATCGCCAAAGGCAAAATAAAAGCTATTTGGGTAATGGCAACTAACCCTATGGTAAGCCTACCTAATAACGCAGCCATACAACATGCACTTGAGCAATGTGAGCTGGTGGTTGTGTCTGACTGTATTTCTAAAAGTGATACGCTAAAATTTGCTGATGTGGCGTTCCCATCAACCGGATGGGGCGAAAAAAACGGCACAGTGACTAATTCAGAACGAAGAATATCGAGGCAGCGCCCGCTAGTTGAGCCTTTCTCTGGGGCTAAAAACGATTGGCAAATAATGTGTTTAGTTGCTCAAAAAATGGGTTTTGAAGGATTTGATTTTACAGACCCCAGTGGCATTTTTGAAGAATGGGCACAACTGACTGATTTTGAAAATAACGGTGATAGGCTATTAAATTTATCAGCCTTAGTAGGGCTTTCACAGCAGCAATACGATAACTTAAAACCGGTTATGTGGCCGGTACTAAAAAATGAGCCATATAAAAACGGGCAGGTTTTTGTTAATAATCAATTTAGCACCGCAGATAAAAAAGCCCGCTTTATACCTATAACGCCCAAACTTCCTGTGCAACAAACCTCAAGCGATTTCCCGTTTGTAATGAACTCAGGGCGAATACGCGATCAGTGGCATACAATGAGTCGCACCGGAAAAAGTACAGCGCTTTCTACTCATATAACCCGCCCATACATTGAAATAAACCCCATTGATGCCAGCAGACTAAATATAAAAGCAAACGATTTAATAACCGCCAATGCTAAAACTGGGCAGGTTACGGCTCATGCAAAGGTGACGGATGCTGTGCGTAAAGGCGAATGTTTTATGCCTATTCACTGGAACAAGCAATTTGCCTCATCCGCAACGGTAAGTGGGCTTTATCAATCGGTTGTTGACCCTATATCGGGCCAGCCTGAGTGTAAGCATGGTGCTGTTGATTTATCTAAAGCGCAGTTTGCTCAGTACATGCAAATTTTTAGCAAAACAGAGCTTAAAATAACCAGTGATTTTTGGCTTAAAGTTAACGCAAGTAATTGTGTTAACTACCAGTTAGCACTTAATGAGGCACAAAATGACTTACTTTATTATTGCCAAACACTGACAGGGTTACAAGGGCAGTGGTCGGCAATGGGCAGTGCAAAAGCCATGCATATTCAATGTATTCAAAACGAGCAGTTAGTGTTTGTTGCGGTTGTTTCGTTAGCTCAAAAAGACATATCACTTGAGTGGATAAATCATTTATTTGCAGAGCCTTTAATAACCTTTAGCCAATTACAGTCATTGTTGTATGCCATGCCCGATGAAGAATTTACCCAAGGCGCGCAAGTATGTAGTTGCTTTAAAGTACGTGAACAGCCCATTATAAAGGCCATTAAATGTGGTGAAAATACAGTAGAAAAATTGGGGTCTAAATTAAAATGCGGCACTAACTGTGGGTCGTGTAAAACCCAGTTAAGCCAATTAATAAAGCAGCATACTACGCAACACGCTAACAGTATTGATGTTGCAGTTGAAATGTAAATAAACAAGGAAGCATATGCTTAATGATCAATTTGGTCGGCAGTTTAACTATTTGCGCCTCTCAATTACCGATGTGTGTAACTTTAGTTGCACCTATTGTTTACCAAACGGGTATCAGTGCGATACCCCGCGTAACTTTTTAAATAAAAACGAAATAAACACCTTAGTAAATGCGTTTGCGCAATTAGGCACAAAAAAAGTGCGCATTACGGGCGGTGAGCCGTGTTTACGCAGTGACGTAACCGACATTATAAAGCAATGTAAAAACACCCCAGGCATAGAAAAAGTCGCCATAACAACCAATGGATTTAACTTATTTAATAAAATTGATGAGTTTTACAGCGCTGGCCTAGATGCGCTAAACATTAGTATAGATAGCTTAAACCCGAGTATGTTTAAATTAATTACAGGACACGACAAGCTAACTCATATTTTAAAAGGGATAGACCGGGCAATTGAGCTGGGTATAAAAGATATAAAAATAAATGCAGTGCTGGCTAAGCAATTTAATAAAAACCAATTGAATGATTTTTTAGACTGGGTAAAACATAAAAAAGTAACGGTACGCTTTATTGAATTAATGGAAACAGGCAATGGTGCCACCTTTTTTGAACAAAACCATTTAAGCGGGCAAAGTGTTAAAACGCAGCTTTTAGCACAAGGTTGGTTACAGGTAGTGAGAGGTAAATTAAACGGCCCTGCAGAGGAGTTTTGTCATCCTGATTTTGAGGGTCGCATTGGCTTAATTATGCCCTACAGTAAAGATTTTTGTAAAAGCTGCAACCGATTAAGAGTATCGTCATTAGGCAAATTGCATTTGTGCTTGTTTGCCGAGCAAGGGATAGATTTACGCCCGCATTTAAATGCGCAAGATATGCCAGCCACTGTAAACGCGATTCAAGCGGCAATGGGTAATAAAACTATTAGCCATGAGCTTGATAAGCGCTTAACAGGCGCCACAACCCATTTAGCTATGTTGGGCGGCTAAAATGATCAATAAAGCTGTATTTACGGGCGTTGTACTCGCCGGAGGGCAATCATCAAGAATGGGCAGCGATAAAGCCAACCTCATTTTAAAAAATAAAACCTTACTGCAAAATGCATGTGAGTTATTAACAGCAGCAGGAGCAAGTGATGTACTTATAAGCCGTAATGTAAAAAATGCTACTGCGCAATACATAGCAGATATATACCCAGGTTCTGGCCCGCTTGGCGGGATTTATTCAACCTTAATGGCAACAGAGCAGGATATACTTATAACCGCTGTTGATATGCCATTGCTTACGTGCACTTTATTATCGCAAATTGCATCTGCAGCAAGCGTTAATTCCCACTTTCAAACAAATCAGCCACAAATACATGCGTGGCACTTTGAAAATGAACCGTTACCCCTGTATATTCGAAACACCCAAAGCGTTAAACGTCATTTAAAACAATTACTCATAAACGCAAATAGTCATAAATCAATTAAACAGTTTACCCGTAGTATTGGTGTGCAAACGCTAAAATGTAATAAAGCGCATGCACTTGTTAATACCAATACACCGGCGCAATTTAAAGCTGTTAACGAGCAATTTGACCAACACAAACCTAATTTATTGAGAAGAACCCTATGAGCCACACAACTGAGTCACAAATTGCATTAAACATTGCCGTAATGACAGTAAGCGATACACGCGATGAAATTACGGATACTTCAGGCCATTATTTAATTAAAGCCCTTACTGAAGCAGGCCATCACTTAGCGGATAAAGACATAGTTAAAGATGATGTTTACCAAATGCGAGCAGTTGCATCGCAGTGGATTGCCGATGACACCATTCACGCTATTTTAGTCACCGGTGGTACGGGTTTTACCGAGCGTGACTCAACACCAGAGGCATTTGCACCGCTGTTTGATAAAAGCGTAGATGGATTTGGCGAGCTATTTAGACATATTTCGTACGGCGAAATTGGTAACTCAACTATTCAATCACGTGCGTTGGCGGGCCTTGCCAATAACACCGTTATTTTTTGTATGCCTGGCTCTACGGGCGCATGTAAAACAGCCTGGACAGGTATTATAAAAGATCAGTTAGACTCAATGCATAAGCCATGTAACTTTGCCCCGCATATTACTATTGGTAAAAAATGCGAATCGCGAGAGCAATAATATGCTGAGCCACGTAGACGAAAATGGCCAAGCAAACATGGTTGATGTATCGCTAAAAGAGGTCACTCTGCGCGATGCATCTGCCGAGGCCTACATTAAAATGAGCAAACAGGCTTTTGAGCAAGTGTTGCTTAATCAAAATAAAAAAGGTGACGTGCTAGGCGTAGCCCGAATCGCGGGTATTCAGGGCGCTAAAAAGTGCGCTGATTTAATTCCGCTTTGTCACCCGCTGGCACTGAGTAAAGTAGCCGTTGATTTTGAACTTGATGAAGTAAATAGCCAAATTAAAGTCACCAGCTACTGTAAATTAGCAGGTAAAACGGGCGTTGAAATGGAAGCGCTCACCGCTGTATCTGTGGCTACCCTAACATTATTTGATATGTGTAAAGCCGCCGACCCGCTTATGGAAATACACGGTATGCGTGTAACGCAAAAAGCAGGAGGCAAACATGGCAGCTGGCAGCGAGACTAATTTAAATGATACTGATGCAGCTGCAGGGCATGTAAACGTACTCTTTTTTGGCCAACTAAAAGAGCGCCTAAAGTGCGATAAGTTAACCGTTGAGATAGCGCATACCCTTAGCATTAAAGCGTTTAAACACATGCTGGTTGAGCAAAACCCGCATTGGCAGGCATGGCTTGAAGAGCGTGATGTATTGTGTGCGCTTAATCAAACTATGTCATCAAGCGATGAGCTTGTAAAAGCAGGGGATGAACTTGCTTTTTTCCCACCCGTTACAGGTGGCTAATGAGTATAAACATTAACGTACAAACGCAGGATTTTTCAGTAGGTGAGCAACACAATGCACTTTGCAGTAATAACAAAAGTGATGGTGCCGTAGTTACTTTTACAGGGTTGGTGCGAGAATTTAGCAGCGGCGATAACGTAATCGCCCTTGAGCTTGAACACTACCCAGGGATGACTGAGCAACTACTGCAATCGATAGCCGAACAAGCACAAACACGCTGGCAACTTGCCCGCATAAGTATTATTCATCGAGTAGGCTATTTAGCGCTTGGTGAGCAAATTGTATTTGTTGGGGTAACTAGCCGCCACCGCCAAGCCGCGTTTGAAGGCGCACAATTTATAATGGATTACTTAAAAAACCACGCCACGTTTTGGAAAAAAGAGCATTTTAAAGACTCCTCAAACTGGGTTGAGTTTAAACAAAGCGACAAGCAAGCGTTAAATAAATGGCAAGGTATCGAACAGGGTGCAATTAAGTAAATGCATATAATCTCTACCAATATTTCTAAAATAAAAACGGTCGTGCATAACGGCAAAGAGGTCAAAACCGGTATATTTAAAACGCCAACCAATGAGCCGGTTGTTATTGAAAAACTAAAGATAATAGGTGATGAACAAGCCGATTTAGTTAATCACGGCGGTATTGATAAAGCGGTTTATGCGTTTTCGCACAATCATTATGATTACTGGAAACGCACCCTTAAAAATGATGATTTAGCAGTCGGTGCCTTTGGCGAAAACTTCACAATTTCAGAGCTTGATGAGAAAAATATTCATATAGGCGATCGTATTCGTGTAGGTACAGCACTACTTGAAGTAAGCCAGCCGCGAGTGCCGTGCTTTAAGCTTGCCATTGCACTTAATAATAAACAAAGCCTAAAACTGTTTACCCAGTATTACCACACGGGTGTTTATTTTAGAGTGCTTGAGCAAGGTGTTGCTAAAAGTGGCGATGCCGTGACTATTGAACATAAAGCCAAACACAACATTTCGGTTAAAACGTTGTTTCAGGCGTTTTTTGATAAACAATACCCAGATTATGAAAGCGTATTATTAGCAGCACTTGAACTCCCCGAGCTTGCACTTGAGTGGCAAACTAAAATTAAAAAGAAGCTTTCATTAGAACTTCACCAATAATTTATTTTAAAATTAAAAGGTGACTATGCGTGTTTGGCTCATTAGCCTTTTATTTTTACTCACACTCACTCAATTCAATTATTTTTTTAGCCACTGCATACAGTGAACTATGCGATTCCATTGCCTGTTTTTGAAGCTGTTTATGAGCGTGCTCTTCACTTATTTTTAACTGTTCTATTAAAATATATTTAGCTTGATGAATGACTTTTTGTTCGCTTATTAGCTGTTTGGCATCTAATAAAGCTTGGTTTATTTGTTTTATATGTTGTGCTTGCTCAAGTATTAAATCGTACATTGTTTTATTACTACTCAGCTTACTTACCGCCGAATTTGAAGGCTCACCTATTTTAAGAGCGAGTTGTCCATCTGAAACAGGAATATACTCTTGTTCTAGTGAGCTTAATATTTGCTTGTTTGAGTTAAGCTTTCGTTGAGCGCCAGCAATCCGCATCGCTGCGCTATCAATTAAATGGTCGCTAATATTTTGCTCAATTTTATGCATTATATCGATGCGAGTAGTCGTTACCTCATACCACACTTCACTTAACTGAGATAAAGGTTGTGCATTTTGGTCGTCTAGTTTTTGTAGCAGGCTTCTTAGTTGATCAACTTGTTTATTAACCGGGTGCTCTATAAGTGATGAGTAACATTTTAATAAATGATTGTCGGCGTATTCACTAAAGAAGGAAAAACGGTTTTCTTGTTCTTGCATAAAATGAGCAAGTTGCTGTTTTTGTTCGCATGAAAACTTACTTTCGGCAAAGGCTTGAGCGCCACAGGCACGCTCTTGTCCTGCATACTCTTTGCCTTGCATAAAGTTAAAATAAGCCACTAAAAGGCGAATAACTTGCGGATCGTTTGCACCATCGGCTGCTTCTAAAATTATATTTAACAAGCCGGCAATTAGGTTTGTAAATGACTGGGTAGCATGAACGGGTGTAATGTTTTGATTCGCTATTTGATAACGAAGCGAGGGTAATGCGTCGAGTGATTGCAAGCTATGAGAAATTAAATTATACAGCCTCGAATGACCATTTAAGGAGGTGTCGGTAATAAAAGTTGTTTTTAAAGAGTCATTAAAATAACGTTGGGTCGTTTGCGTTACCATTATTTGCTCTTTAAGTTCGCAATTAAATTGTAGGCTTTTAGACGCTAAAAATATATTGCTCATAGCACGTTCTTTCTGCAATTGATGAACAAAGTCGCCTAATTTTGTTAACGACGCACAGCTATTTTGTAATTGTTTTAGCGCGTCTATTTCTTGATATTTAGCCGCAAGTAAAAATTGTTTTGTGAGAGGGTTTGCTGTTTGCATGGAGTTATTTCCGCACTTTTTTGTTTATGAAGTGCAACCTCTATTCCATATATGTAAAGATTTCATTATTCAAATTAAAATCAATTTAAAACAGCTGCTTGTGTATTACTTTAAACTAATAAAGTAAAAACAGATTTATTTTAGCAACACGAAAAGCCCCTTTTTGGTGCATTAAAAAAGAGTTTTGCCACACGGTGTACCGGTATTAAAAAACGCGCTTATTCCTGGGGAAGAATAAGCGCGGATAGTGCGTTAAGCGTTAACATGTTGCACTAAAAGCGCTGGGTCAATATTCATTGTATGATTAACTACTTCACCAATGATAATGAGCGTTGGCCCCATTAACGTAGCTACTGATTCATTATTCGATATATCGTTAATAGACCCTGTTATTATTTTTTGGTTAGTTGTTGTTGCATTTTCTATTAAGGCAATAGAAGTGTTGTCGGGCCAACCTACTGATTTTAAGCCTTTACATAATTCGTTAAGCCTACTCAGCCCCATGTAAACAACAAGTGTTGGGTTGTTTTTACCTTGCATAAATGTGTAATTTTGCCAATTAGGTAACTTTTTAGGATCGGCAAATTGAGCGGTTAAAAAAGTTACACTGCGAGCTACATCACGAGCAGTTAAGGGAATACCTGTATATGCCGATGCAGCGCAAGCGGTTGTCACACCAGGAACAATTGCAAAACTAATATTATTTTGTGTTAGCGCGTCAGCTTCTTCATTTATACGAGCAAAAATGCTCGGGTCGCCGCCTTTTAAGCGCACTACATTTAACCCTTGTTGAGCATACTTAACTAAAAGATCACAAATATTCGCTTGCGACATAGAGTGTTTACCAGCGCGTTTGCCTACGAATACTCGCTGTGCTTTTTTAGGTAATGTGTTTAGTAAATCTTCACTTACTAGCCAGTCATACAAAATAATATCGGCAGATTGAATTAATCGCTGAGCTTTAACAGTAATTAGCTCGGCATCGCCTGGGCCCGCACCAATAATATAAACATGGCCATTTTTAGCCTTTTTGTCGGTAAACTTAACCCCATTGGTTAGCTTGTTAATTACCTTGTTTAACCAGATGTTTTCAACACCCGAAAAATAAGAGAGCACACTCATAATTATTCCTCTAAGCGACAGCTGCTATTGCTTTAGGCTCAGCGTTTATAAATACGTTGCCGTCTTCAATTTTAATATCAAACACGGGGACTTGAATTGACTCATCTTCAAGACATTGGCCTGTTTTTAAACAGAAATGGTGTTTATATAAAGGTGAAGCCACAACAAATTTATTACTGAAAGAGCCAATAATTCCGCGCGATAACACATTCGCTTTACCGATAGGATCATAGTTACCGACTGCGAATAAAGGGCATTCATTTTGTGGTAGGTAAAAAATAGCCACTTGTTGGTTTTTAACTAGTGCGCATACGCCGCTGTTAGCAACAAGGCAATCGGTTGTTCCAATATTATGCCAAGACATCAGCTTGCTCCTCTTGTATTTCTGTTACCGCAATTCGGTTTTGAGTTATCTGTTGTTCGCGTTTTTCAGCGTCTGTGGCTGGGCGAATTTGATTACGTTCTTGCACAAACAAAATGTTGTCATCGGTTTGTGGGCTATTAACAAATTGGCGAAAGCGTTTTGTTGCTTCTGGATTGTCTACTGTTTTTTTCCATTCACATGCGTATGTATTCGCTACCAAATCCATTTGTTCTTCAAGCTCTTGGCAAATACCTAAACTGTCGTCAATCACTACACTTTTGAGATAATCAAGGCCGCCCTCTAAGTTCTCCATCCATACTGAAGTACGCTGTAACTTGTCGGCGGTTTTTATGTAAAACATCAATACACGGTCAATGTATTTTATAAGCGTGGTTGTATCTAAGTCGGTAGCAAATAAGTCTGCATGGCGAGGGCGCATGCCACCGTTACCACACACGTATAAGTTCCAGCCATTTTCAGTTGCTATGATACCAATGTCTTTACTTTGTGCTTCAGCACATTCGCGGGTACAACCTGACACTGCCATTTTAATTTTATGAGGAGAACGCAATCCTTTATAACGGTTTTCGATATCGATGGCATGACCTACACTGTCTTGTACGCCATAACGACACCATGTACTGCCTACGCACGACTTAACCGTTCTCAGAGATTTACCATAAGCGTGACCTGTCTCAAAGCCAGCATCAATCAGTCTTTCCCAAATAACAGGCAGCTCTTCTAAACGTGCACCAAATAAATCGATGCGTTGTCCGCCAGTCACTTTACAATAAAGATTAAAGTCTTTAGCTACTTGACCGATGACAATGAGTTTGTCGGGTGTAATTTCACCACCAGCAATACGCGGTACAACAGAGTAAGAGCCGTCTTTTTGCATATTGGCAAGGAAGGTGTCGTTTGTATCTTGAAGACCTACATGTGTTGGCTCTAGGATAAAATCGTTCCATGTTGAAGCTAAAATAGAGGCCACTGCGGGTTTACATATTTCACAGCCATGGCCGCTGCCATGTTTAGCTATTAAATCATCAAAGGTTTTGATGCTTTCTACTTTAACCACATGGAGTAATTCTTGACGCGAATACGCGAAGTGCTCACAGAGGTGATTATTTACTTCAACGCCTCGACTTGCCAGTTCGTCGTCAACTACCGATTTAAGTAACGCTGCACAACCACCGCAACCGCTGGCAGCTTTGGTGCATGATTTAACTGAGGCTAAATCGCATGAGCCACCATCAATAGCTCCCACAATGTCGCCTTTACTCACGTTATGACACGAACAAATAGTAGCTGTATCGGGTAGGGCGCTGCCCGCAAGAGAAGGGGCGCCGGCGCTATCTGGTAAAATTAAACATTCAGGGTGCTCTGGTAAGTCCATGTCGTTTAACATGTATTGAAGTAGCGTATCGTAATCACTGGTATCGCCAACAAGGACAGCGCCTAAAAGCTTATCGCCAGTTTCATTTAATATAATTTTTTTGTAGCAATCTCTAATTGGATCTTGATAAATGAGCTCTTTGCAGTTGGGCGTTTTTGCATGCGCATCACCAATAGATCCTACTTCTACACCTAGTAGTTTTAATTTAGTGCTCATATCTGCACCTAAAAACTCAAGCTCGCCGCCACTTAGCTGGCTTGCTGCAACGCGAGCCATGTTGTAACCCGGCGCCACTAAGCCAAATAACTTTTTGTCCCATAGGGCACATTCGCCAATAGCCAAAATATCAGGGTCTGATGTTTGGCACTGGTTATTGATAACTATACCGCCACGCTCCCCAAGCTCTAGATCAGCCACTTTACCTAGCTGATCATAAGGACGAATACCGGCAGAGAATAAAATTAAGTCGGTTTCTAAAAAAGTGTCGTCTGAAAAATTTAATCTAAACCGGCTAGTTTCACCTTTAACGATTTCGCTGGTCGCTTTTGATGTATGAACAGTCACACCCAGTTTTTCTATTTTATTTTTTAATAGTGTGCCGCCTTGCTTGTCTAGCTGAACAGCCATAAGCTGCGGCGCAAATTCAACAACATGTGTATCAAGTCCTAATTGTTTAATGGCGTTCGCGGCTTCAAGTCCTAATAAACCACCACCAATAACTACACCACTTTTACTGGCTGCGGCACTGGCTTTTATTTGCTCTAAATCCTCTAGGGTGCGATAAACCAAACAATGTGGTTGATCGTTTCCCTTAATTGGCGGCACAAACGGGAACGAGCCCGTAGCAAGTACAAGCTTATCGTACGGGTATTGATCGCCTGTTTGGGTATTAACAACTTTGTTTACTCTATCTATGCCTTCAACCCATTGGTTAGTGAATACATTAATATTGAGTTGTTGATAATTTTCTAAAGTAGTTAGCGCTAAATCGTTTGCTGTTTTACCATCAAATACGCTTGATAAATAAACACGGTCGTAAGCTAGATTTGCTTCACCACACAAAACGGTGATGTTTGCGTTAGCATCGCTTTGGCGCATTTTTTCTACAAAATGATGTCCGACCATACCATTGCCAATTATTAGTATTTTTTGCGCGGTTTGCATTAGGCATTCCTTCAGTGACGGTTTAAATTTTACACACAAAAAAGCCCGTCACAATTGTAATTAAATGCAATTGTGTACGGGCCTCTTTGCCTCTGGTTGCTTTTTCAACCAATGTGTATGCCGTTAATTAACGTGCTTAGTGTTCAATAAAGCAATAACCTAGCCATAAGTTTAAGTTGTTGATTAATAGTGATATTAATGTGATTTTAGGATTTAGAGATTTAAAAACGAACACTTTAGGTGCAAGGTTAGTACTAATTAGTGCAGTAAAAAATATATTTAATGTTTTGAAAATGAGTGAGAGTTATCCCCATTGTTTTGTTAAATTGTGGGAGATACTCATATGGGTATGTTGCGTGCAACATCCATTTAACCAGTGATAAGCGCTAACGTGATTTTTAGCTATGTAGTTAACTATTAATGAAAGCGAGCAGGGTAATCATAGTTATATAGAAGCCAACGCCTAGCGCAATAACCGGCACTACTTTTTTGGATTTCCTTTGTTTAAAACTAGCATAATCTTTAAATTCCATTTTATAGCTTCCAAACGTTGTAACTTTTAACAGCATACAACCTGTTGCATAAAACAAGAAACCGAAGGCTGTTTCAATTAAAAGCCATAAAAATATATCTGTAACAATGCTCATTTTTCCCCCTTAATCAAAAAGCTCAGCTGATTAGCGTAAACCAATAATAGTAAAGCATAGTTATTGGTAAAAAATAATACTTAAATTGTAAGTAAACATGCGAGTGTATTCTCTCACATTTTGCAAAATGCAAACTTGTCAATTGCAAACTGCATTAGGATTATACTGAATTTATTTTATTTATAATAAATTCATAAAGTTAAGTTTTGGAATAGACCCTGCAACAGTTTAATTACTTAACTTTTTAAGGGCTAAATTATGAAACTAAATAAACTTGCAACAGCATGCTTAGTTATATTTCCATGCGCTGTGCTCAGTCAACCATTCGAGTCCTGCCCTAGCCAGGCATTTTTAATGCAAGATGCTAACGCGCAACTATACGGAATAGATTTAGTTTCAGCTAAACCTACCGTTTTAGCATCGCAGCTAACGTTCGCTAACGAATTAAATACTAACAGCGTTAACGCAGTCGGTTTTAATTATAAAGATCAATACATGTACGGTTACAGTAAGCAAACGCCTGGCAGCGTAGTGCAGCTTGGCAGCAACTACGAAATGAAGCGGCTAAACGTACAAGGTTTACCTGCCACTAATTTTTACGTCGGTGATATACAAGTTGTAGGTGAGGGCAATGACCAACGAGCTACCTATTATGTTTATCATCCTAACTTTGGCCTATATGGTATTAATTTAGATGGTGACTTAGATGCATCTATTTCGGCAAGTTTGTTAACCAATACAAACACTTGGAAATTGTCTATTTATGACTTTGCCTTTCACCCAGCTAGTAACCTTTTATATGCGGTTGAGCCAAATGGCAATTTATACGAAATAGATATTGCAGCAAATACCCATACGTTAATTACTCAAGTTGATGTAGGCGATGATACTGGCGCATTTGGCGCGGCTTATTTTGATGTGAAGGGCCAGTTTTATTTTAGTAACAATAAAAGCGGTAAAATCCATAAAGTTGATTTAAGTATTAGCCCAGTCGTTGGCTACACCCCGGTGGCAAATGTGTTTACATCGGGGCCTAAATCAAGTCAAAACGACGGTGCGCGCTGTGCCATTGCCGAAGTAAAAGTAACTGATAGCTCAATTGATTTTGGTGACGCGCCAGCGCCTTACAACACAAGCCTTGAGCAAAGTGGCGCAAGGCATTTATTTGACCCGAATAGTACCGGCTCAGATTTAATTTATTTGGGAAGCTCGGTGGATGGTGAAAACATTAATACCAATGCCGATTTACTATTGTCTCCTATTGACGATTCAGACGATGGCGTAAGTTTTGTAACGGCGATTTCGGCAGGGCAAGACTCGCAAATTATTGTTAACGCGTCTACTTCTGGCTTTTTATATGCTTGGTTTGATTGGGACCAAAATGGCCGTTTTACTGAAGACGAAAGAATGGTAACTAAACGTGCTATAAATGAAGGCGATAACAGCATTTTAATCACGGTGCCAAGTAACACTAAAGCGGGCCAAACATGGGCTCGATTCAGAGTCACCGATGGCACAGAGGCGTCGCTGATCACGGCAACAGGCGGTGTGCTGGGCGGCGAAGTAGAAGATTACGAAATTACCACTTATGCAAGCGCTGTTTACCCTGGCGAAAATGATTGGGTAACCCTTGCTTACGAGGATAGATGGCCGTTTGCAGGTGATTACGACTTTAATGATCTAGTACTCAATTACAGAACCACACAGCTTATGGAAGGGAGCAATGTGGTTGGCTATAAAATAGATGGTCAACTAATTGGTATTGGAGCCACATACCATAATGGCTTTGCTGTGAGATTAAAAGAAACTGTCAATAATACCACTCACACTATTTTACGAGACGAAGTCGATGAAGATGCAATTAGCTTTATTATTGACGGGCAACCGCAAACAGCGAGTCCTTTGGAGGCAGGTAGAAACGAAGCTATCCTCATTTTCATGCAAGATACCTGGGCCCACGTTTCAAAAGAGTCGGGCTGTAGTTACTTTAGAACAGAAGATAATTGCGATGAAAACGTTAAAGTTACCTTTAGCATGAGTATTCCTTTAAAAGAACCAAAAGCGAAAAGTGCATCTCCCGGTACGCTGCTTGATCCGTTTATTTTTGCAACTGATGGCTTTTACCACGGCGATTTTTTAGTCGGTAAAAACGCCCGAGGCTGGGAAGTACACATTAAAAACCAAGCACCAACTGAAGCGTTTGATACATCACTCTACAGCGTTACAAACGCAGATGATGCCAGCGTACAAAGCAATGGCTTGTATTTTCTTAACGAAAACGGTTTACCGTGGGCAATGGAGGTCGGTATGCAATGGCTGCATCCCCTTGAAGGGGTAGACATAACCGACGCTTACGGAAGTTTTGCAGAGTTTGCTCAATCATCGGGTAAACAAAAGCCAACGTGGTTTAACGATTACAGTATTAGTAATGTTGTTGTAAGAGGGGAACAATAATGAAAAATACACTATTAATTTTATCACTATCAATAGGGTTAACAGCATGTGGCGGCGGTGGTTCAGAAGAGACAAAAGCACCAGCAGTCGCGACGGTATCTTCTACCTCTACACCAGCAAATAATCCAACTGGGATTAACGCAATTACTGTTGATAACGAATTTAATTTATCTACTAAATATTCACTTGATGTTGATGTTGACCTGGGGATGGGCGATGTAAGAGCTTACTTAAATGTGTGCCAAACAAAGATGGCATCTCAACGAGCAGATTATAACAACTGTATTTACAGAGGGCCTCTTAGTAATACCGCTCTCGATACGCAATTAGTGTCAAGCAATCAAGATATTGAACTGATTGCTGAAATTTGGTTTTACGATGAGTCGACCGAGCCGCTTTTATTCACTTGGCAGTACGAACCTGCTCAAGCACAACAACAGTTTGTTATCCGATAATAATTATTAAAATGGTTAGGTTTAAAAAGTAATGTCAAATATCCCAGAAAGTAATAATCCGCACTATTTAGTTTTGCGGATTATTTTTATATGTGCAGCAGCCGTATTTATCTTACTCGCGTTTAATCCCTTCACTAGCTTTTATGCCGATGTGTTTTCATCTTTACGAATACAGATGTTAATTGCGGCGTTGATGTGTGGGTGCGCACTTATGTTGTTAAAACTGTACAAATTAGCTGCAGTGGTGATCCTACTTTGCGCGCTGGGGCTAGGCCCTATTTTGGTGTCTTTTCCCGTAACATCGCCTGTTAATTCAGAGGCTTTATCAATCAAGCAAATTAATGTTAATTATAGTAATAAATACCTTTCAACACATTTACTAAGTTTGCGTGATGAAAGTTGGGATGTGCTTATTTTACAAGAGTTTAGTGATAAAAATCGCCACCTGTTAACTCAATTTATAACCACTACCGACATGTTTGGCTATGAGGAGGTTGAGGGAATACCCTATGGTATGGTTGTTTTATCGCGAATACCTATGGTTTATAAGCAACAAGTTAAATTAGATGGCGACAAGCTAGGGTATTTAAAACTTAAGTTTATGGTGGGTAATACGCTTTTGACCACTTTTATTGCGCACCCGCCTTCACCACGCTCTAAACGTCATTGGCAAAATAGAAATACGCTATTAGCGGCCTTAAAGCTTTCAACACAAAATGAAAAGGGCGCATGGCTCGTCGCCGGGGATTTAAATGTAGTACCTTGGTCTTCATATTTTGAGTGGCAGCAAGCTCAAACCTGCTTTGGGCAACATCGATACTCAAGCTTTATGCCTTTTAAAAAAGGGCACTCTATTTTGACTGGCTTACCTATAGATCACTGTGTAATGAGCGAACAAGTTTTATTACAAAGCCTAGTGGTCACGGACTTTAAAGGCAGTGATCACAAAATGTTAAGCTATAAAATAAGTCTAAAATAAAAGGCGCTCAAATTTTGCAGCTACGCTTTCCATGGCTAGCCGGGTAATTGAACCTTACTACCCCAATAAGAGTAAGCAATATTCAAATGCAGCCATAAAAGCATGGCGTTGGGCGCTTTTAAACCAAACACAATATTATGAGCAACCAAGTGATATTAAAAGTGGTGAATATGGAGATCATTATTTAAAGGATGAATTTGCTTGGGCCGCTGCAGAGTTATTTATAACCACTAAAAATAAAAACTTTTACACTATTTATAAAGAGATAAATATTGATTACGTGGCTCCAGCGTGGCGAAATGTATCGTACCTTTCTTTGAGTAGTTTGCTGTTTAAAGCAAAGGACTTATTGTCTAAACAAGAATACGAAGCCCTTAAAATAAAGCAAAATGACTTAGCTGACATATATTTAAACCAACATAAAAGCAGTCCATACAATGTTGCTATGCAAAAATCAGACTTTGTATGGGGGAGTAACTCAGCCGCGTTAAATAAAGCGATGGTTTTGCTACAAGCCGCTCAGATAAATAAAAATAACGATTATAAAAATGCAGCTCATGGACTTGTCGATTATGTATTAGGGCGAAACCCTACGGGGTACTCTTTTGTTACTGGGTTTGGCACTAAAACACCTTTGTATCCACATCATCGAATTTCACACAGTGATAATGTTGTTGCACCTGTACCAGGAATGCTTGTAGGTGGCCCTCATTCAGGACAACAAGATAATTGTAACTACTTATTCAATGAGCCAGCAAAATCATACGTTGACGATTGGTGTAGCTTTTCAACTAACGAGGTTGCGATTAATTGGAATGCGCCACTTGTGTATGTACTTGGTGCGCTCTCTGACTAGCAACTTTATAAGTTTTAATTTGCACAACTCAGTTGATTCTATTTATTGACCCAAGGAAAGCGCTATAAAAGTAGGGAGAAGGTTTTCTTGAGTTTATATTTTTTGAATTGGTACGACTGAGTGGATTCGAACCACCGACCCCTACCATGTCAAGGTAGTGCTCTAACCAACTGAGCTACAGTCGTACAATTTGAGGTTCTTAAATATAACTTATTATTA
>NZ_PNDV01000020.1:0-579 GCF_005930865.1 Pseudoalteromonas sp. S554
ATAGTGAGTATTTCACCGAGATTTCCTTGCTTGCTAACGCCCTAATAACGGGCAAAAAATTGTTGGCTAAAATGTTGAGGAACGAAAACAGCCAACTGTTTTTTGTCCTGTTAATTTGTTTGTTATGCGTACATTACTGTAAATATGCTAGGGCTAATTGTAGCAATACCACTGCACCCATTAAGTACATATTAAATAATCTAAATTTTTCGAACCGTCTTACTTTTTCATCGGCTACGGTTGAAAAAAATCCTGTTTTAAGTGATTCGCTTAAATTTGCATTTGTAACAGACCACTGAGAACCACCTAAAGAGGTATGAGATAATTTTTCCCATTCTTCTGGGTAGGTATAAGATAAATACTTACACATATCTTTGAATTTTTTTATTTGAACAAAAACAAGCATAGATAAAAAAATTAAAGGGATAAAACTTTCCATTTACCTGAAACCTCCTGTACGCATAACGCATAAATCAGCGGCAGCTTTATGCTGTCCGCTGGGTTTTCTTGATACTCATTGAGCCTCCTCCCCAGCATCGCGATTATTCGCTACGCTGAAAAGGCAACCAACCTTACAGG
>NZ_PNDV01000197.1:0-203 GCF_005930865.1 Pseudoalteromonas sp. S554
AACATAGCGCGGATTCTAAAGTTAATACACCCGGTCGTCTTTAAACAGCGCATTCATGCATCTATTATAGGAACGCCTGTTTGACCATGCGACCAGCTCTCAATGTCACGCTTAACATGTTTATCGGGACGATACGGAAATGAATGATAGCCCGGGTGTAATGCTTTAAACTCCATAGTGCATTCGCTTTCAACTTTTTGCAT
>NZ_PNDV01000198.1:0-226 GCF_005930865.1 Pseudoalteromonas sp. S554
GTAACACCCCATGCTCTAATAATGTAACCACGGTTTCACGAATACTTTGATAACGCGCTCGGTCGCGCAAATCACCATGAGTTAGCAAACGCGGGGCAGATGGAAAATCAAAAAAGCGGTCCCACATAGCACTCATTTAAGTCTGACCACCTGCGGCAATTGCTTTTTTTAAAACAACTGAAATGCGGTGGTGCGAAGGGAATAGGTGCGTACCTGCCGCAACAGT
>NZ_PNDV01000199.1:0-296 GCF_005930865.1 Pseudoalteromonas sp. S554
AAGAGGGGAAAAACGCTTAGGTCGGCCGAAAGAACATGGAAGGTACGATGCATCTCAATCTACACCGGAAATGGAGTCAGTAATGGAGCCTGCTATCAAGTACCCCATTTTCACCGGTAAATACACGGTTGATAAAAAGGGTAAACCCAAGAATGGATTTAGATTGGAAGATGCATATCTTGATTTTTTGGCGCGATGGTGTGATGGGGATTTTCGTAAAATGGAAAATGATAAACCAAGCTCTGATTTATTTAAAGCTTTTTTCTATAAAAAATTAAGCCCAGAAGCCCGAGCAT
>NZ_PNDV01000200.1:0-233 GCF_005930865.1 Pseudoalteromonas sp. S554
AAACGGTTTATACCGTCTCTCGCCTTAATAGAGAGATCAGAACAGTACTAGCGCAAGGCTTTGCTTCATTAGTGCTTACCGGTGAAATTTCGAAGTTAATTGCGCCAGCGTCTGGGCAATGGTATTTTTCGTTAAAAGATTACATAGCACAAAATAAAGCGGCTATGTGGCGAGGTAATAACCGAAGCCAAAGTTACCGCCCAGAAAACCGCGCACAAGTAACAGTAAAAGCA
>NZ_PNDV01000201.1:0-310 GCF_005930865.1 Pseudoalteromonas sp. S554
AAAGAGGTGACCCACGCGGATGAGTTACTACAAAACGAAGGTGTACACGTTCATTTATTAGCAGACGAGCACACACCCACACCCGACTCGGTTTTTACAAACACCTGTATATATAACCATCAAAATGGGGAATTAATTATTTACACAATGTTTGTTGAAAACAGAAGATTAGAATAACGTAAAGATATAATTGATATTTTAACGGTTCACTATAAAGTGGCGGTAGTGGCTGATTATACGGATTTAGCGCAATAAAATGGATTTTTTTAAGGTACCTGTCGACGGGTGCTCGATCCGCAATATTAGATTG
>NZ_PNDV01000202.1:0-232 GCF_005930865.1 Pseudoalteromonas sp. S554
AAGCCGGCTCTTCGATAAACCATTTTGCCCGCGAATACACCGACCGACTAATTGGTAAGTTTGAAATTCCAACTACGTGGTTTCAATATTTAAATTCAATATTTATTATTGTTTTATACACCTTTTTTCGCTGCGCTTTTGATAAAACTGGATAAAAACTTGATATCGCCTACTTACAGCGTAAACTGTGCATTACGCTTTATTCTAATGGCCTCAGTCTTTTTAGTCATGT
>NZ_PNDV01000203.1:0-278 GCF_005930865.1 Pseudoalteromonas sp. S554
AAAATCAACGACTAGCAACAACCCCTTGATAATGAATAAAATGAATACATTGCAGAAAATCAAGACCCAAACAACCAAATAAATCAACATGTTAATATTGCCTAAATAATAAAAAATATATTTGCAAAAAAGCTAACCACTGTATAAATTACCAGGTAATTAACTGGATGGATATACAGTCTGTAAGCTGGGTTAGAAATTAAAACTATTGCAATGGTACGTACCTCAAGCACTGAATGGCATAACGGCATGACAGCGATCTCGGGGGAAACCGGCGC
>NZ_PNDV01000204.1:0-236 GCF_005930865.1 Pseudoalteromonas sp. S554
CAATAAGCGCTAAGTTGGTAGTAACTGGATTAAATGCTACTATTAACAAATATGGCAGCCTGAGCGCAACGTCCCCTAACAGGCCCCATAATAACAAAAGAATTAAACAAACTAGCGCAAATGCCGCCAGGGCTATAAGCCCACGTTTAGTTAACAACATACGTACAAGCTCAAATCCCGCAAGTTGCGTTATTCGGCCTACGTTTATTTGTAATGGTGTTGCGATTGACTCTCCT
>NZ_PNDV01000205.1:0-278 GCF_005930865.1 Pseudoalteromonas sp. S554
ATAGTGAGGTAACTGCGAGGGGTCAAGTGTTTTAATGTCTAGCTGCCTCTTAGGGAAGTTGCCTTTACCAATTTCGGTGTACAGGTCGCGTGGTAAGTGTTGAAATTCTTTTCCTTGTACTTCGGCTACTGCTATTGCATCTAGGTTGTCGATACCTTGTTGGCTTACCAAATGAAACTTAACGTATTTAACATCTCCAGATATATTAATCATTTTATATGCATGTACGCCCCAAGAATCCATTATGCGTAAGCTAGCTGATGTACCGTAGTCGGTAT
>NZ_PNDV01000206.1:0-323 GCF_005930865.1 Pseudoalteromonas sp. S554
CCTTTGCGCAGCTATTCGCCCATTATATCGTCTAGCTTGCCGCACGCACCAAGATTTCCCCATTCCGGATTGTCCTTTTGCTGGCCTGGGTTTTTATCGTTCCATTAGCTACCAAAAGAAATAGAAAATCATGCAGCAGCGTGTCCTGATTGGGTGTAGCGAATTTCAGGGTCTTTGACTAAGCTACCGATAAACTTAGCTTGATTTAGAGCGGTATCCATTACCATGTCTCCAAGTTTTGTTTCTAAAACTTGAACCGATAGCGTGTTGCGTTACCCCGTAGACCTCAGCTAGTTCGTACTGCTTTTTCAACCCTGCTTTAT
>NZ_PNDV01000021.1:0-54843 GCF_005930865.1 Pseudoalteromonas sp. S554
TTTCATAGTTCCAGTTTCTCAAGTTATTGAGTCTCTGGCAAACACGGGGCGATTCAGTAATAATATAAACAACAAGGTTATATTATTTATCTCTGTCTAATAACTGATACCTTTAACCCTATAAGCGTCAGCTTTTCTATCAGGGGTTGATTAAATATTACTGTTAAAGAGTTTAAGGTTTGGTGAATAATAGCTTTATGTTTAGGTGATATAAATAGGTTATTGAATTTGCCAATTAGTGGTACTTATCATTAATTTTTTTTCTTGTCGTTTGACCTCGCTTTAGAATGTTTATTGCGAATATAATTCACAATACAATTAATTTCATCTAACTAAACTAGCTCGTTTAATCTGAGGCATGGTAATATTTTCATTTAGCTAAATCTATTTGAGGTGTTAATTGCCTACTACAGATTACCAACGTGTATTAAATGAAATTACTCAAGAAGTCTCCCCTTTACTGTCTAAAGGGAAAGTAGCTGATTATATCCCTGCACTTGCTGAGGTTGACCCTGAGCAGTTTTCTATTGCTATATACACTACTGAGGGTGAAATCATTTGCGCAGGTGATTGTTCTCAGCGATTTACCATTCAATCAGTATCTAAAGTGATGACATTAACCATGGCGTTACAGCGTTATGGTGACGAACTTTGGAGCAGGGTAGGTAAGGAGCCCTCAGGTACAGCGTTTAACTCGCTTACGCAACTTGAATTTGAAAAAGGCGTGCCGCGTAACCCATTCATAAATGCGGGTGCTATTGTTACTTGTGATGCGCTTTATAGCCGCTTGTCTGCACCAATGCACTCGATGCTCGAAACATTCAGATTACTATCAGGTAATCGCGGCATTGTGATTGATAAAAAAGTGGCTAATTCTGAGTATGAATTTAGACACCGCAATGCTGCTATGGCGCATTTGATGAAATCGTTTGGTAATTTTGAGAATGACGTTGATGATGTGCTTTGGTCGTATTTCAACTTTTGCTCTATTGAGCTTAATTGTGTTGAACTCGCTAAGGCATATAGCTTTTTGGCAAATAAAGGAGTTGATCAGCTATCTGGTGAGCAGGTTTTAAGTAGTCGTCAAAATAAACAGCTTAATTCATTATTATTTACCAGTGGTTTATATGATGCTGCGGGTGATTTTGGGTATAGGGTCGGTATGCCAGGTAAATCAGGGGTGTCAGGAACTATTCTTGCGGTATTACCTAATAAGTTTACAGTAGCCGTTTATTCCCCAGGGCTTAATTCGTTTGGTAACTCAGTAGCAGGAATAGCAGCATTAGAGCTGCTATCTAAAAAGCTTGATATTTCTATCTTTTAGAGAGATGAAGGGAGCTTATTGCTCCCAATAAACCTGTTCTAAACAATCTTCACGCTCAGGTAAACCACGCGATAAGCGGGGAGAGTGCTGAACAAGTACTTCATAGCTTGCTCTGTTTGCATATTTACTAATTTGTGCAAGAGATGAGTATGTAATAGCTTGTTGATCGTGCTTTGCTGAGTTAGCGACATTAAGCTTATGATAAACATTTGCTGATAAGTCATGTAGTACAGCAGCGAGTGCACAATCGCCAGCGCCATTTGTATTTTTGATTGAGTCAGGTCCGCCCATAAAAGGAGCCGTATGGCTGTATGCTCTTATAGGGTTTTCGCAATCTGCTTTACGCATAGCGCGTGAAAATTCATAGCGATTAAAGTCTGCAATAGCACCAGGTAGTAATGGGTATTCGGTTTCACGTTTAAAGCTGTCGTCAACATGGCCTGCCATGAATAGCCCTTTTTCACCTGCAGTGCATATAACAAGATCTACCCAATCTAGTGCTTTATCTGCTGCTAAAAGCGGGTCTTCAAACCCTGTAATAGCAAAGCCTTCTTCTTCGTTCATAGCAAGAATATCTACATGCTTTTCAACAAAGTTTGCCCACCAAGCAGGATCTTGTTCAATTAAAAATTTAGTGCCGAGTGTAAGAACAACAGGTACGCCAGCATCGTTAGCATATTTTACGGCTTGCATCGTTGCATCTGTCATGGTTTCGTCATCTTGTGTTCGCATAAGGTATGCACTAATGACTAAAGCCGATGAGTTTTCTATCAACGATTTATCTATTGATTCTGGGCGTAGGTAATTCATTAAACCCGCACTGATTGCAAAGGTGCGTTCGCCCGTTTCATCAATGAGTGTGAAACAACGGCCTATTGGCCCATCAACAGGTTGTAAATAATCTAAGTCTACACGGCTTGAGGTATTACATAAAAAGCGATATGCGTAACTGCCAATTTTAATGTTTTCGCTCATTACGCCTAATAAAACAGAGCGATCATCTGCAAGTACAGAATAGTTGTGCATTGTGTTACCAATGGTTCCACCTGCAAATTCATAATCAACCATGTCGTTTAATTTTAAGCGGTCGTACAGAGCATTTGTTATGTCACTGTCTATAACTTGTGACATCCCTCTGCGTAGTTGAAACTCATCAAGGAAAGCTTGATCAACTTTTGCTTCTATATCAACAACGATTTGATCGATACCCGTAATATAGCTACGTTGTAATCTATCTGTTGCGTTAAGTTGATTAGTTAGTGGATCTTTGGCTTCCACTGGAAAATAATGTTTATGCCTGCGGCGTCCAGGAAATTTCATTCGCTACCCGTGTTGTGAGCTAAATAAAAAAAGCGAGAGATTATAACGTAAATCGGCGGCAGTGAGCCATTATTAACAGCTAAATAGTGTTTTATTTTTGCAATAAAGTAATCATTGCCGGGCTTTAGGATGTTAACTAGGTATAATTAAAGCATAAAACGTAATTTAAGAAGAAATAATGAACAAGCCATTTGACGACGCTTATTGGATGGAACAAGCGCTTTTGTATGCAAAACAAGCGGAGCAGCTTAATGAGATACCAGTAGGTGCTGTTTTAGTAAAAGATAATCAACTTATAGCATCTGGATACAATCGTTCTATAACTGATAATGACCCTTCAGCGCATGCTGAAATGATTGCAGTACGAGAAGCTGGCAAAGCACTCAATAATTATCGCTTAGTTGACTGCACGTTATATGTAACGCTAGAGCCGTGCTCTATGTGTGCAGGATTATTAGTACATAGCAGAATAAAGCGTTTAGTATTTGGAGCTCCTGATGCTAAAACCGGTTCAGCTGGATCTATTATGAATTTACTGCAAGAACCAAGGCTTAACCATCAAGTTGAAGTTGTTGGAGGGGTATTAGCCGATAAATGTGGTAACACTATATCTGAATTTTTTAAGCGAAGAAGGGCGCAAATTAAAGCAGCCAAGAAGGCTGCTCGAGGGGCTTAAAAAATATTATTAATTGCCCGCTGGTATAGTGTCTTGTGCTTCCATTTGTTGCATAGCAAACATACGGCGACGCCATATTATTTTTTTGTGTAAACCACGTAACATGATACGACGACGTGTCGCCGTTGAATAAATAACGTTTCTTTTTAATTTTTGTGTGCGTCTACGTTTTAGCATGTGTTCTCCTAATGCGTGAGAGTGAGAAAGGCACAAGGTATATCTTTGAAAAAATTGAAATATACAATTACCACACATTAGTGATCATTTAATGACAAGTAAACAGATATTTTAGTTACCCACTACTTTGAAGCCGTAAACTTTCATAATTAAAAAATTTCTCATTAATCCATGCTCCGCTATGGCGACTCATCTTGTTTTATATTGCTGTTGTCATTACGCTCTGTAGTGATATTTTCTTCGGTCATCGCATTGTTTTCATTAAGCCATACCAGCGCGTCGTAGTATCTACGAATATTATCAACATATTTTACTGCCACATCGCCAC
Source organism: Pseudoalteromonas sp. S554 (assembly GCF_005930865.1). Taxonomy (NCBI): domain Bacteria; kingdom Pseudomonadati; phylum Pseudomonadota; class Gammaproteobacteria; order Alteromonadales; family Pseudoalteromonadaceae; genus Pseudoalteromonas; species Pseudoalteromonas sp. S554. Next base: position 3,826 of record NZ_PNDV01000021.1, read on the forward strand.
GGGCATAGCCATAACGTGTATTACGGTAATATCGTTTTTTGATTAATAGCGGTAAGCGTTTTTTTACATCGGCCCATTTATCCGGGCTTGCCCCTTGTTGTTGGGTGATAATCCTCGCGTCGTTCACATGACCCCAACCAACATTATAAGCAGCTAAAGCAAGCCACGTCCTGTCTGGTTGAGGAATTCTATCAGGAATACGGGTTATTAATTTGCTTAGATACTGAGCTCCACCACGAATGTTTTGTTCAGGCTCGAGACGATTTGTTACACCAACTTGTTTAGCTGTACTACGTGTAAGCATCATAATGCCGCGAACACCCGTTGGTGATTTAGCGCGAGGGTTCCACATCGACTCTTGGTAACTTAATGCAGCTAGTAAACGCCAATCAAGATCTCCTGCGTATTGTTCAAACCATGGCTGATATGTAGGTAACGTTTCTTTTATTGCTTCTATGTAAGCCAATGTATTTACGTAGTTAAACTGGCGCACATGACCAAAATATTTTTCTTCGAGTACATAAAGTTGGTTGTTTTGTTTTACTTCACCAAAAAATGGCACGAGCAGCGCATATAAAGAATCATCTTTTGACTTGCGAAGTATCCACGCAATTGGGTCATTATGACTTACTGAGAAGCCAATACTTAAATTAGGGTGATACCGGCGAAATAGCGAAAGAGAGTGGGAGTCAGCAAGGGTGTAGTCTATTTCACCATCTATAACTGCTTGTAAAAGTTCTTCTTCGTCAAATTCTTCACTTTCTATCCAGCTGAGTGATGGGTTGTTTTTTTGAGCTTTTTGCAGGGTAAGTGAGTGGCTGCTTTTTGCTATAACCGTAAAATTTCCATCTAGATCGTCAAACTTACGAGGGCGAACACGGCCTTGTTTATATACTAATTTTTGACTAATTGTTCTGTAAGTTGGGCCATACCTGTATTGCTGCGCACGCGTTTTATTGTAAGTAAGTCCTGAGGCAATTAAGTCTAAGTCACCACTTTCAAGGCGATCAAACATATCAGATAAATTAAAAAAGGGGACTATTTCAAGCTCAACACCTAAGTAATCAGCAAAAGCCTGAGAAAGCTCATATTCAAAGCCTTGCTCGCCCTGAACTGCTTGATAATAATTGCTCGCACTTGCTAACGTGCCAACACGTATTTTGTTTTGCTCTTTGATGTGGGCAAGTTGAGTTGGCTGTTCTTGCATATTACATGCACATAACAGCATAACTAAAGTGATGATTATTATTAGCTTTTCTTTGAACATTGAGTGCCCCTTTAACACGCTAACACCCGTTATAACAAAACTTAGCCATTTCGTCACTTTCCCTTTTATTTTATTAGCTAAAACGGATTATAAATAAAGCTAAAAAGTTAATTTTATGAAAAGCGCAATTTGGAGTTAAATATGATGGCTAATTGGACTATAATGCGTGCCTAAAATATCGTTCAATCCCTAACCCCGGATGAAATTATCTATGTTGATCCTTCGTGGTGCACCAGCACTGTCAGAGTTCAGAGTTAATAAAATTTTAGCGCGTTGCAAACAATCGCAACTTCCAGTCACCAACGTATATGCCGAGTATGCTCATTTTGCCGATTTAACATCGCCTTTGAGTGTTGATGAGCAAACCAAGCTTGAAAAGCTATTAACTTACGGTCCTACTATTGCCGAGCATACCCCAGCTGGCACACTTATTTTAGTTACACCTCGCCCTGGTACCATTTCTCCTTGGGCATCTAAAGCAACCGATATAGCGCATAACTGTGGCCTTAAACAGGTTCACCGTGTAGAGCGTGGTATTGCTTATTATATAGAAGGTGAACTAAGTGCAGAGCAACTTGCACAAGCAACGGCGTTATTACACGACCGTATGACTGAAGCTACACACACTGAGCTTGAAGCTGCAGCACAGTTGTTCCGTAATGATTCTCCTCGTGAAATGTCATCAGTTGATATTTTAGGTGGCGGACGCGAAGCATTAGCTGCCGCAAATATTGAGCAAGGTTTTGCCCTTGCCGATGACGAAATTGACTACCTAGTAGAAAACTTTAAAAAGCTAGGTCGTAATCCTAACGACATCGAATTATTTATGTTTGCCCAAGCAAACTCAGAGCATTGTCGTCATAAAATATTTAATGCTGATTGGACAATTGATGGCATTGAACAGCCAAAATCGCTGTTTAAAATGATCAAAAATACATTTGAGCACAATCCTGAAAATGTATTGTCGGCGTATAAAGATAACGCGGCAGTAATGAAGGGCTCAAAAGCGGGTCGCTTCTTCCCGAATGCGCAAGGTGAGTATGCGTATCATCAAGAAGACATAGAAATTTTAATGAAGGTAGAAACGCATAACCATCCAACGGCTATAGCGCCTTTTTCGGGTGCAGCTACCGGCTCAGGTGGTGAAATTCGTGACGAAGGTGCAACAGGTCGTGGTTCTAAGCCAAAAGCCGGTTTAGTTGGCTTTACGGTTTCTAACTTACGTATTCCGGGTTACGAGCAACCGTGGGAAAGCGATTTTGGTAAGCCAGGTCGTATAGTCAACGCGCTTGATATTATGATGGATGGCCCACTGGGCGGTGCTGCATTTAATAATGAGTTTGGTCGTCCTAACTTATTGGGTTACTTCCGCACGTATGAAGAAAAAGTAACAAGCCACAATGGTGAAGAGGTACGTGGTTACCACAAACCAATTATGCTTGCCGGTGGTTTAGGTAATATTCGTGCTGATCATGTTCAAAAAGGCGAGATTCCAGTAGGCGCAAAACTAATTGCGCTAGGCGGCCCTGCTATGAACATTGGTTTAGGCGGTGGTGCTGCATCAAGTATGGCGTCGGGCCAATCAAACGAAGACTTAGACTTTGCTTCTGTACAGCGTGAAAACCCTGAAATGGAACGTCGTTGCCAAGAAGTCATCGACAAATGCTGGCAGTTAGGCGACGAAAACCCAATTGCGTTTATACATGATGTAGGCGCTGGTGGTTTATCAAATGCGTTTCCTGAACTGGTAAACGATGGTGGCCGTGGTGGTAAATTCCAACTACGTGATATCCCTAACGATGAGCCTGGCATGGCACCACATGAAATTTGGTGTAACGAATCGCAAGAGCGCTATGTACTTGCTGTAGGTATTGAAGATTTTGATCGCTTTGAAGCAATTTGTAAGCGTGAACGTGCACAGTATGCAGTAATTGGTGAAGCCACAGAAGAGCGCCATTTAACCGTAGCAGACAGCCACTTTGATAACAGCCCTGTTGATTTACCGCTAGATGTATTGTTAGGTAAAGCGCCTAAAATGCACCGCAATGTAACATCTCAGCAAGTAACGGGCACTGCCATTGATGCAAACGATATTAACGTAGCTGATGCCGCGCAGCGTTTGTTACGCTTACCTACAATTGCAGAAAAAACATTCTTAATTACTATTGGTGACCGCTCGGTTACCGGTTTAGTAGCACGTGATCAAATGGTTGGCCCTTGGCAAGTACCTGTTGCTAACTGTGCGGTTACTGCGGCAACGTACGACACTTACCACGGTGAAGCTATGTCTCTGGGTGAGCGCACGCCGGCGGCACTATTAAATTATGGAGCTTCGGCGCGTTTGGCTGTGGCTGAGTCACTCACTAATATTGCTTGTGCAAACATTGGCAGCCTTGAGAACATTAAGCTATCTGCTAACTGGATGGCTGCAGCGGGTCACCCAGGTGAAGACGCAGGCCTTTACGAAGCCGTAAAAGCGGTAGGCGAAGAGCTTTGCCCAGCACTTGGTTTAACTATACCTGTAGGTAAAGATTCTATGTCGATGAAAACGACATGGAAAAACGAAGACGATAGTGCTGAGCAATCAGTAACGTCGCCGTTATCGCTTATTATTACAGCCTTTGGCCGTGTTGACGATGTACGTAAAACAGTAACGCCACAGTTACGCACTGATAAAGGCGACACTTCGCTTGTTTTAGTTGATTTAGGTGCTGGCAAAAACCGCATGGGTGCATCAAGCCTTGCACAGGTTTATAAACAGCTTGGTGATGTTACTCCAGATGTTGACAGCCCTGAGTTACTGAAAGGCTTTTATAATGCCATGCAAGCACTTGTCGCTGATAGTAAGTTACTTGCTTATCATGACCGCTCAGACGGTGGTTTATTTACTACTGTAACTGAAATGGCATTTGCTGGGCACACTGGTGTGACCGTTGATTTAGCGGGTTTAACAGGCTCAGACTTAGAAGCACTTTATAACGAAGAGCTTGGCGCGGTAATTCAAGTTGCTAACAGCGATTTAGATGCCGTAAATGCTGTATTTGAACAACATGGTGTAGCTGCAATTAGCCACGTGATTGGCTCGCTCAATAGCGACGACAACATTGTATTTAACCGTGGTGAGCAAACTGTACTTAATCATACTCGTACTGAATTACGTACTATTTGGGCCGAAACAACGTACCAAATGCAAGCACGTCGTGATAACCCTGATTGTGCTAAGCAGGAGTTTGATGCCAAGTTTGATGCAAAAGACCCAGGCTTAAACGTGAAACTTAACTTTGACTTAAACGAAGATATAGCTGCGCCATTCATTGCAACGGGTGCTAAACCACAAATGGCTATTTTGCGTGAGCAAGGCGTTAACTCGCACCTAGAAATGGCTGCTGCGTTTAACCGTGCTGGTTTTGCCGCTGTTGATGTTCACATGAGCGATATCCTCGAAGGGCGTTTAACCCTTGAGCAATTTAAAGGCTTAGTGGCATGTGGTGGTTTCTCTTATGGTGACGTATTAGGCGCCGGTGAAGGCTGGGCTAAGTCTATATTGTTTAACGATATGGCACGCGATCAGTTCCAAAACTTCTTCCACCGTGAAGACACCTTTAGCTTAGGTGTGTGTAATGGTTGTCAAATGTTATCAACATTGAAAGAGTTAATTCCGGGTACTGAGCATTGGCCACGTTTTGTAACAAATAAGTCAGAGCGTTTTGAAGCACGCTTTAGCTTAGTTGAAATACAAGAAAACCCGTCTGTGTTCTTCAGTGGAATGGCGGGATCGCGTATGCCAATTGCTGTATCTCATGGTGAAGGCCATGCAGAATTTGCAAACGATGCCGCCACTAAAGCTGCGCTTGAAAGCGGCACTGTTGCGGTTAAATTTGTAGATAACTACGGTAATCCGACAACGCAATACCCGGCTAACCCGAATGGTTCACCAGAGGGTATTACCGGTATTACCTCTACTGATGGCCGTGCCACTGTAATGATGCCGCACCCAGAGCGTGTATTCCGCGCTGTTGCTAACTCGTGGCACCCAGATGAGTGGAAAGAGGATAGCCCATGGATGCGTATGTTCCGCAACGCACGTAAAAATGTAGGTTAAAAACGACATATACAAGTTAGATTCATAATCTAGCTGTAAAATAAAAAAGGCTGCACTGTGCAGCCTTTTTTGATTGCGTAGATTTAAAATTACGATAGTTTGTAAGGTATAAATAAAAGCTTATAAGGACAGTATGTTAAAGCGCGTTGGTTTAATTATGGGGGCTGTATTGCTAAGTATAGTTTTGCTTGGCTATGCATTTCGTTTGCCACTATTACAATGGGCTGTAGCGCCTGAGCTTGAAAAAGCAGGTGTTACCTTAAGCTGCTTAGATTTTTCGCTTACGAGTAAGTTAAATGTGCACGTACAAAAAGCCTGTTTAAGTTACCAAAATCAAAAGTTTGTTGTTGAAGGCGTTACCGCAAATACTCGCCATGTTGAAATTAAACATGCAGCGCTTAATGTAAATCCACTTCCTCAAAGTAATAAAGTAAGCAGCCCTGCAACAATTTTAGATTTAGTCCTGCCCGAAAAAAGACCAACAATTACAGTTGAACAACTAAGTATAAACAGTGAGTTTTTAAATCAGCCTTTAATTATAAGCATTAACGAGCCTAAGCTTAACCAGTTTGTCGTAAATGGTGATTTAAGTGCCAGTGCTACGCTTTACAATAATAAGGTACAAGGGCAGCTTAAAGTTAGTGATGAATTGCTTAAACAGTTACTTAAAACAGATAACGAGTTATTAAATGGGCTTAGTTTTAATACAGCGCAGGCATTTAGCTTTAACGGAGTAGAGGCAAGCCTTGCTGGTGATCTACAAGCCCAGTATGACTACAAAATACAAAGCTGTGATATAACAAACAGCTCCAAAGGTGTGCTAAGTGCTACCTATAATTTAAATAGCCAAAACCTTGAGCTTGACCTAAGCAAGCTTAAAAACAATGTGAAACTTAGTAATAACTGCCAATCTCTTATTCCTGAAAGTGCCTACAAGTCATTTGCTATAAAGCAGCTTCCACTTAATTGGCAATGGGCTTTAGCTAAACCAATTAATTTTGCACATAACAACCTAACCTTACCGTTAATAACGCTCAAAAGTGCAGCGCAAGCCAAGCAAAATATAGATATAACGGTTACAGATACGTTTATAAATACTGCTGCACCGTTACAAAGCGCACGCATACAGCTAAAGGCACAGCTACATACGGATGAAATAGACGCTATAACGCTAAGTACGCAGCTTAAAAACGCTCAACTAAGCGGTAATTACGATATTGCGCTTACCTCTTTGCCTGAATTTTTACCGGCTGAGGTTAATAATATTAAAGCTAAAGGGGACTTTGCAGTTACTCAACTTATTGACTTTAAGCCTGAAGGTAGCGCACGTATTGAGTTTAGTGTTGATAGCGCAGCTGCTTATGGCAGCGCTCTTAACGGCTACACAGGTAATCTTGAAGCAAGTATGAATGAAAAGCTCGATGCAAAAGTAACGCTTAAAAGTAAGCTTAAAAGCGTGCAATACAACGAGTATAAACTCACCGGTATTAATAACACTCTTAGTGCAAGAGCAAACTTAGGTGTGGGTGAGTTATTTGCACACTTAAATGCAAACACCCAAATAAATACACTGACAAGCCCAAATGTCGATTTAAATACAATAAACATAACGTCAACCGGGCTGCAAAGTCGCGCGCTTAAAGCGTCTCATCATGTGTTTGTAAATGGTGTTGAGCTGGTGGCCAATCACCATGTTTCAAAGGTAGCTCATCCGTTTGAAGTGACTATACCGCAGCAAAATGTGCTTTCGTTAAATTCACTCGTTAGCCAATTTGAACCGTTAGCTCAACTCACTCAGGGCGAGTTTGGTGGGCGTATTAGTGGTGATGTGAATTTACAAAAAGCCAATTTTAATTTAACTATTGATGATACCAGCGCGCTTTATAACGATTACTTAGCTAATCAGTTTAGGGCGCAACTTAGTGGGCAATATGATTCAGGGCAGCTTAATGTTGAGCCAACTACCTTTAACCTCAATGAATTAAGAGCTGGCGCAGTAGTTAATAATATCAACGGTAAAATAAAAGTGGTTAATAACAGCGCGCAAGCATTTGATATAAGCGGTAATGTGTTTGATGGAGTTTTTGAATTAGATAAATACACGCTTTTAAAATCGCAGCAAACAGCCAATGTTACTTTTAAAGATATTGATGCGAGTAAACTCATTACCCTTGATGATAAGTCGGGAATTACCTTAATGGGCCGATTAAAAGGGCGGCTGCCACTTCATTTTAGTGACAGTGGCGTAGAGGTTACAAACGGCAACTTATTAAACCAAGGTGAAGGTAAGCTTATTATTAGCAATAACACAGCGTTTGACGCTGTTATGCAACAGCAGCAAGAATTACAGCCTGTACTGAGCTTACTTAAAAACCTTGATATACAAAAACTTAATAGTACAGTAGCACTTAACAGTGATGGTTGGTTAAATTTAGGTGTTAATTTACAAGGCTTTAATGAGCCACAACAGCAGCAAGTTAATTTTAATTATAATCACGAAGAAAACGTGTTTACGCTACTAAGAGCGCTAAGATTAAGTGACGAAATAACACAAAAAGTTGAGCAGCAATATTCTCAAAAAGGAAACTAATGATGAAAAATTCGTTAAGCATTAAGGCAATCATAGCCCTTGCTGCTATCAGCGCATTGAGCGCATGTACACACAGAGTAGAAGTAGCAGCTAAAGAGCCAATAACTATCAACCTCAATGTAAAGGTTGATCACGAAATTCGTGTAAAGGTAGATAAAGAACTCGATACCCTGTTCAGTGACGACAGCGAATTATTTTAGGAGCTAAATGATGACTATAAAAAATAAATTAAGTATTGCCACTTTAATTGGTGCAGTGTGTATGTCGTTTTCGGCGTGGGCGATTAGTTTAGATGATGCTAAAAGCCAAGGATTAGTGGGTGAGAACAGTTCGGGTTATTTAGGCTTAGTAGTACAAAATAGCGAAGCTAAAGCCGTTGTTGAAGAAATTAACGCAAAGCGTAAAGCTCAGTATTTAAAACTAGCTAAAAAGAACAATTTATCACTCGCCCAAGTAGAAGCACTCGCAGCGGCTAAAACAATCGAAAAAACCCAAAGTGGTCATTATGTTGAAGTAAATGGCAGCTGGGTTAAAAAGTAACATTGAATTTGATACTTAAAAGCCGAGCCGTTATGCGCTCGGTTTTTTTATGCCTTCTAAAAGTTGCTGCCAAAAGTCGAATCCTTTGCGCCTTGCAAGTTTTATATTGTGCTCTGGTATAGATTCAGGCTCGTTATAATTATCAAGCGCTTCGCTCATACTTAATTCGCGAATTAAATGCAGTGTAGGGTAGGGAGCTCGGTTTGTGTAATTTGCGGCATCATCTTCGTCGCTGTCGGCAAACACGTAATCGGGATGAAAATTAGCAATTTGATATTTACCTTCAAAGCCTTGTGCAACCAGTAGTGCATTGGCTAAATCAACTAAATCTAAAAAGTCTTCAAAATCGCTAAAGCCGTTATCAAACAGTATTAATGTGGTTTCGCGCTCTGGATTTTGATTAAGCTGTGTGCATTGCTCAAGCATATCCATTACCGCATCATCAACTTTTACTGCTGAACTAAGTACATAATGAATGCAGTTGTTCTCAACTTCTTTGCGGGCAAATGGGCAAAAGTTATATTTTACAATAACAGACGATACCCACTCACGGGTTTGAGTAATAGCTAAATTGGTCATGCTTGTGGCTCTAAATACTGATTAATTATGGTTAATGTTTTTTTAATGGCGCCTTGGTTTTTTAATACGCACTGCTGCGCTTTATTCCCTAAAGTTTGGCAAGCTTTAGTGTTTTGGCTTAAGTTAATTAATTGTGTAGCAAGTTCATCGGTGTTTTCAACAGCCACAGCGCCTTTTAATTTTATAAGCTCAGGGTAGATATGATCGAAATTATACGTATGTGGGCCAGTTATAACACCGACCGAAAAAGCAGCCGCTTCAAGTGGGTTATGCCCGCCGCGGCGAATTAAACTGCCGCCTACATAACTTACATTACCAGCCCCATATAAACATTGCAGCTCGCCAAGTGTATCAGCTAATAGTACTTGCTCGTTTTGATAGTTATTGTTGCTGCGACGACTAAAGCTAAGCGTGCTTTGAGCTAACGTATCGGCTACTTTATCAAATTGCTCAGGGTGTCGAGGGGCAATAACTAAAAGCGAATTAGGGTGTTTTTTTAATAGTTGCTGGTGGGCATTTAATATCATTTCGTGTTCAAGTGGGTGAGTAGAGCCTGCCACCCATACAAAACGCTCTTGGGTTTTATATTGTGCTTTAAGAACTTCAACTGAGGCTAGCTGCTCATTGCTTGGGCTTATATCAAACTTAATTGAGCCTGTAACATGGCTTTTTGAGGAGGTTAAACCTAGCTCAATAAACCGCTCGGCATCTTTTTTATTGTTACTTGCAAGTACCGTGATTGAACGCATAATTATTTGCGTTAACTTGGCAACCTTTTGATACCCTTGTTGCGATTTTTCGCTCAAGCGAGCATTAAGTACCAGTACCGGAGTATTCTTTTTATGGCTTATTGCCATTAAGTTTGGCCAAAGCTCGGTTTCTAATATGCATAGCGCTTGTGGGTTTATACGTTTTAAAAACCGGGCGGTCGAAAACGGGAAGTCCATAGGTAAATAACTACACGCCACGGTATTTTTAAACTGATTAATTATTTGCTCGCGACCTGTAGGGGTATTGCAGGTAATAAGTATATTAAGCTGTGGGTGTTGTTTTTGCAGCGCTTTAATAAGTGGTGCAGCTGCAAGTACTTCACCTACAGAGGCGCAGTGCACAACTAACGGTTTGCCTTTGCTTGTAAATAAGCTTTTGCTCACAAAGCCAAAACGCTCTTTAAAGTGTGCGCGGTAGCCTTTGTTTTTTTTACCTCTTAATACATATAAGTAAAATACAATCAGCGGGCTAATTAAAATTAAAGCGAATGAGTAAAAAATGCGTGCCATACTGAACTTTTATTGAGGTAAGTGCCCTTAGTTTAACGCGAAAGTGATAATTTCTGAACATGTGAAGCACTAAATTATGTTCCAGTTCAGCTATATTCCTATAAAATACACACAACTAAATAAAACTGTGGAATAATGGATTTAATTTTTTCCTGCCATTTCAGTTCCTAGAGGAATTTTTCATGTCAATTATCGATTCTGTGGCAACAAGCTACGTTGAAAGTTTAAACCGCCATCAAGCCTTATTTGAAACGATGGAGGCTTATCATCAAGAGTCTATGCAGTTATTAGAAGTATGCCATAGTGCATTACAAGCTGGTGGTAAGGTTATTTGGTTTGGTAATGGCGGAAGTGCAGCGGATGCTCAGCATTTGGCGGCCGAATTTGTAGTACGTTATAAATTAGAGCGCGGACCGCTTGCGTCTATGGCGCTCACAACTGATACGTCAATTCTTACTGCGCACAGTAACGACTACCATTTTGATACCGTGTTTGAGCGCCAAGTTCAGGCGCTTTGTAAACCAGAAGATTTAGTAATTGGTTTAACAACCTCAGGTACCAGTGCAAATATTAATTTAGCACTTGAAGCCGCTAACAAAATTGGCGCATTTACAGTTGCATTAACAGGCCGTGATGGCGGAAAAGTAAAAGACATTGCCAAGCTGCCAATTATTATCAAAAACGATGAAACAGCACGCATTCAAGAAGCGCATATGTTTATTGGCCACTGGTTATGTGAAGCCATAGATATGGTTGTTGCGGAGCAGCAGTAATGGATTTATCGCTATTAAAAAACTTATCTAAAGCGCGTATTTTAGTGGTGGGCGATGTAATGCTTGATCGCTACTGGTATGGTGACACTGGGCGTATTTCGCCTGAAGCGCCAGTACCTGTTGTTAAGGTAAGCAAGTTTGAAGACAAAGCGGGTGGTGCCGCCAATGTTGCTAAAAATATTGCTAGGCTTGATGCCAAAGTAGGGCTACTTGGCTTAATTGGGGAAGATGAAAGCGGGCAAATTTTAGAAACAATTTTAAAAGGTGAAAAAATAAGCTCACAACTTGTTAGTGTGTGTGATTTACCCACTATTTCTAAAATGCGTGTTATTAGCCGCCATCAACAACTTGTACGCCTTGATTTAGAAGAAACCTTTAGCGAGCAGCATAGCCAACTGTTATTAAATCGCTTAGAGCTGGTGCTTGATGAGTACGACTTTGTGGTGTTTTCTGATTACAGTAAAGGCTCGCTCAGCTTAATTAAAGAGATGGTGAGTATTGCCAAAGCGGCGGGTAAAACCGTGCTTATCGATCCTAAATCGCCAGACTTACACTTATACGAGGGCGCAGACTACATTACTCCTAACTTGCATGAGTTTAATTTAGCAGGTGGTAAAACCGGCTCTGAGGACATTTTAGCGCAAAGTGCCCGTGAGCTTATTAGTAAAAATGGTATTAAAGCCATGCTACTTACACGCTCAGAGCAAGGTATGTCGTTAATTAATGCCGATGAAAAACACGACTTTGCAGCTCAGCAATTAGAAGTGAGCGATGTAACTGGCGCAGGCGATACCGTAATTGCAACTTTAGCTGTAATGCTTGGGGCAGGTATGGCCCCTAAAGATGCAGTAGAAATTGCTAATTTAGCCGCCGGTATTGTAGTAAGTAAACTTGGGGCAGCCACAGTGTCACCAGAAGAGCTAAGCCAAAAGCTAGGCCAATACTTACACACCAATGGCGAGCACTACCAAACTCCGTTTGATGATGTACTGCAGCATATTGAGTTTGCAAAGCAAAACGGCGAAACCATCGTATTTACCAATGGTTGTTTTGATATTTTACACGCAGGTCACGTGCGCTACTTAGCACAAGCTAAAGCGCGTGGAGATAGGCTCGTTGTTGGGCTAAATAATGATGATTCAATCACTCGTTTAAAAGGCCCCGAGCGCCCGATAAACCCGCTTGATGAGCGCGCAATGGTATTAAGTGCACTTGCCTCTGTAGATTGGGTTATTCCGTTTGGCAGCGCTGAGGAAAACGATACACCCGCTAAATTAATCGAGCAAATAAGCCCTGATATTTTAGTGAAAGGTGGCGATTATACCGTAGAGCAAATAGCCGGTGCCGATCATGTACTGCGCCATGGCGGCAAAGTAGAAGTGCTGACATTTTTAGATGGCTGTTCAACGTCAAAAGTGATTAGCAAAATAAAGCAATAAGTATATTTTGCGAATAAAAAAGGGATGAAAGTGTTGCTTTCATCCCTTTTTTTAAAGTCTAAATATAGTGTATTTAAAATACTGGCTAAAAGTTATATTCGTATTTAGCAAAGGCAGATGTGTCATTTTCTGCATCGTCATTTTTAGATGCAAAAGCACCTAATGTTAAACGTCCACCCATTGCAAGTTGCCTGTAACGCAGTTCAACCTGTTTTGAGTTATAGCTCGTTTTAGTAATTGTATTGCCTAGGTCAGGGTTATTAGGATACCAATCACTATTATCGCTGTTGTAATCAACGCTACGTAGTTTTACTTGCCAATCATCACCGTTTGAAAGTTGCCCTAATAAGGTTAATACAACCGATTGTGCGTCATTATCAAACGTTGAGCCTATGGTGCGGCCATGGTAGCGGTAACCTGATTTATAATCTGAATGCTCGTAATAACAATTCTCTTCAACTGATTCACCACACGAAACACCCGTATCTATGTATTCTACATTCACTAATACATTTTGATCATAAATACGCTGGGTCGTTTGGGCACCAAATAAGTAAGCTCGGTCAGCAGGTTTAAATTGTGAGCTGGCATCCTCACCTATAGTGCTGGCATAAATGGCGTATGGGTGGCTAAACAATGTGTCAGACCAGCGAATATCGAGCCCTGCAAGTTGATTTCCAATTTTAGACTCTAGCTGACTGTCGCAATTTTCATTACCATTGATACAAGTTGTTTGCCCTGTAATAACATCAATAAAATCCCCAGCAGAACTTGGCTGACCTTCACCTGCCCACTGCGCCGACCAACTTACTGAAATTTCTAATTGTTGCAGTGGACGTATATTTAAGCGACTACTCCACAGTAATGCACCAGGAATCACTCTGGTTGATTCGAGCTTGGCCATTTGTGCTGTAAAACTCCATTGGCCTATCCAGCTTAACCAAGGTGTTTCAAAGGCGGTGCTTTGTTCACGCGAAATACTTAAAGCGGGAAGCGGCTTTGCATTGCCAGACATTATCAAGCTATTGTCGATACCAGGTCCCCAAAACTGCTCAACAGCACCGCCTCTAAATATCCAATTACCTAGCCTATAGGCTACGTAACTACCATCAAATGAGGTATCGTCACAATCAGTTAATGCTTGCTCATCTTTTACAATGTCATCGCTAGTTTTTCCGTTAATGAAGCATTTTTTACCGTCTTTTCTAGAGCTTAGTGCAACTTTGGCGGCAAAATTATCACCTAGGTAGTCATACGCTGCCGAAAGCGCTGATTTTTGAGTGTTGGTCGCGCCAAAGCTCGTTGTATGTATTGGATCTGTGGCTCCATAAGCTGATAATTGCACACTATGTGAACTTGCGTTTTCAGATTTATAACGATGCTTTACACGCAGTAATGCGTCTTGCAAGCTTGGAGATAATTGCTCGATGGGCATACTGTTAACATCATTAATAAAGCTCTTCCACATTAATGGGTATGTTGTTACCGGCGCTAAAATAATACCGGCGTCGGCTAGCTGTTGTATGTCAGCTTTTAGTCCGTAGTCATCTGGTTTAACCCATGGTTCAGCATTAACAGATAAACTGATAGCACTAAATAATGTTGAAAGAATAAAAATTCTGTGTCGCAAAGTTCAGGTCCTTGTGATTAAGATTGCTGGCAAGTTTACCAATCTAAGTATGTTATTGCAGTAAATATTCAAATTTATAGGGTCAATTAAATGTATAAAAATGTAACCTATCTATCGTAACAAAGGCCTGATTGATATACTAAAGATCAAATAGGAAATTGAGAATGCAATGAGCAACAAACGACTTTTATTTATTCCAGTATCGTCACCAGAAGGAATTGGTGAATATATGCGCTCGTTGTTGTTGGCTAATGGGTTGCTCGCTGAGTTTGCTGGGATGCTTGATATTCATTTTATTTTAAACAAACACACAACTTACGCCGATGTTTGCCCCTTTGATACCACTTTACTTGAGAGCTCAGCAACCAAAGAAGTTGCATTAGTGTGTGACTTTATCACTGCATACAAACCAGACGTTGTTGTTTTTGATTGTGCTGGGCGCGCAGCACATATGAAAGCGGCAAAAGAGGTGGGTGCTAAAGTTGTTTTTATTTCTCAACATGAAAAAAAGCGCGCAAAAGGGTTAAAGCTCAATCGTGCAAATTTAATTGATGTACATTGGGTTGTACAGCCAGACTATTGTATTGCGCCTTTAAGTTGGGTGGAAACTACAAAGCTAGACATGTTTCCCCTTGCTCATCCACGCAATGTTGGGCCTTTTGTTACACACGCTTCAGAGGAGCAAAAAAAGCAAGTGTTGAACAAGTACGGGCTTGAAGAGAATAATTACTTACTAGTAAATGCAGGTTCTGGTGGGCATACATTTAATAATTTAAATTGTGCAGATACCTATTTCGATACCGCGCTCAAAGCGGGTAAAAAAACGGGTTTAAAAACAGTGGTCGTGTTTGGTTCTAATTATACAAAAATATTACCAAAAACAAGCGAGATTATTTGTTTAACAAGTTTAGAGGGAACTGATTTTTTAGCATTATTGAGTCAAGCAAAGTTAGCTTTATTGAGTGCTGGTGATACTTTGTTGCAGGCTATTGCATTGCAAACTCCTGTTATAGCTTGTGCTATTTCAAAAGACCAACATACCCGCCTAGAAAATTGTGTTAATGCAGGCGTAGCCATCAAAGCAAGCCTTAATCCTGACGATATAGTGTCTAAAATTGAATACGCAATAGATGATAGGCACTATGAGCCTCTCTTGGCTAAATATCGTAAATTAGAAAGCCCTCAAAGCTATAGCGTAATTACGAGTGCGGTAAAAAATATGCTTGCAGGAAGCCGTGCATGAACATTGTGATTGTTATTGACTCCCTTGTTGGCGGTGGTGCAGAAAAAGTTATGCTTACTTTAGCTGAGCAACTTGTTGAACTTGAGCATCACGTTACTTTATTGTCAATTGCAAGCTCCATTGAATATGACATCCCTGAATGCATTAATGTCGATAGTTTATTTCCTGATAGGGCTTCAAAAGTCGATCGCTTTTGGAACATAAATAAAAGCGTTGCGAAGTTAGAAGCCTGGTTTAACAATAAACAAAGAGATATAGGTACTATAGATTTAGTACTTTCAAACCTCGATAGAAGTAATAATTTACTCGCTAAAAGCACGGTTAAAAATGTGCATTTTGTTGTGCATAACTCAGTAAATTCAGAGCTTGCTAGGCAAAAAAAGTTAGGTCCGTTCTCTTATCGCTATCTTAAAAAATCAAAGCAAAACTTAAATGGTAAGTCACTTGTTTGTGTATCTAAAGGTGTAGAGCAAGAAATCACTCAAGGCAATTTAATTACGCCAAGTGCAATAACCACTATTTATAACCCCTTTAATTTAGCCGAAATAAAACGCCAATCTGATGACGTTAATATAGCTATTCCGCAGTCGCCTTATTTGATTCATGTAGGGCGCTTAGCTAAGCAAAAACGCCACGATATTTTATTTGCGGCATTTGCCAAGCTTGATAAAAAATACAAATTGGTTCTTTTATGTAACAAGCCTAGTAAAGCATTTAAGCTTGCAAAAGAGTATGGCATTGAAGAGCAGCTGATTGTCCCTGGGTTTGAACAAAATCCGTATAATTGGATTAAGCAGGCTGAAGCATTGGTGTTGAGCTCTGACTTTGAAGGGTTGCCAACAGTATTAATTGAAGCATTAGCTGTTGGCACGCCGGTAGTAAGTACTAATTGTACGTTTGGGCCTAGCGAAATATTAACAGGCGAGCTGACTAATTACTTAGTACCTATAGGAAATAGCGAAGAGCTATCGGCTAAAATAAAACACGTTTTAGCAAATAAGCCGAGTGTGGAAAGCGCCGATATTTTGCAAAAAGTGGATGCTAAGCTAGTAGCTCAGCAGTATTTGGCTCTACGCAGATAGTTTTTGGCTATAAAGGGCATTTAACGTTGCCCAATCATTGCTTTGCCAATTAAAGACGCTATTACGGCGTTGCTCTTTTGAGAATGAACGCTTTAAGCGCGCCATATTACTTTGTTGCCATTGCGGGTTAGGTGCTTTTAACTCCCCGCGATCAAAGTCGATAATGTATACGTCGCCGTCTTCATTAAATAAAATATTATTGATATTTAAATCGGCGTGATACACCCCTTTGTTATGAAATAGCGCAATAGTGTTGGCTATGCTTTCAAGCTCACTACTATTTAAAGGGCGCTCAATTAGGACGTCGAGCAGGCTTTTAGCGCCGCTAACCGCTTGTGTAATTATATCGCCGCGGTAAATCAAACCACTTGTGCTTACTCTGGCTGCAATTGGCTTGGGTACATTTAGACCGAGTTCAATAAGCTTTATCATTAAGCTGAACTCTTTATACACACGGGTGCTTTCAAGGCCAGGATAAAGGTATTGATCGCTCAATACCTTACCAACCAAACCGCCACGCCAATAATGCCTAAGTACAGCAGTTAAATCATCGTGTTTAAAAAACCATGCTGTAGCGCGGCCTTTTTTAGCGCCCACTATTTTATTTTGTTTTTGCCAATAAGTTGCATCAAACCAGCTTATATCAACAAGGTTAAAATAATCTGGATGGCTTAAAATAGTGTGCTTGCCTTGCGTTAGTGTTTTAAACATAGCTCGTTAAAATAATTCAATAATAGGTATATATTAACGTGTTTTATGGCGCAGGATAAGTGCTTGCATTAACGCGAGTATAATTTAAGATCCCAGCATACTATTTAAAGCCTAACGGAATGCGTGACTCAAGTGCCTAACTACTCCTCTATTTGTATTTTAAGACTCTCTGCTATTGGTGATGTATGCCATGCTGTTAGTGCTGTTCAAGCAATTCAAAAAGCGCACCCTAATGCAAAAATAACCTGGGTAATGGGTAAAGTAGAGGCTATGTTACTTGCTGATTTACCAGGCGTAGAGCTGGTGATCTTTGATAAAAAAGAAGGTAAGGCTGCGCTTAAAAAATTAAAAAACACCTTTAATGGTAAGCAGTTTGACGTGCTTCTTAATATGCAGGTGGCATTAAGAGCAGGCTTTGTAGCACGCTGTATACCTGCAAAAGTAAAAATAGGCTTTGATTGGGCACGCTCAAAAGAACTACACAGTTTGTTTATAAATAAACGTATAGCCCCACAAAAAGAAGCGCATGTGCTAGAGGGATTTAAAGGGTTTGCGGGTGCAATTGGTGTAGATGATTACACGCCTACATGGCGAATGCCTTACAACGCACAAGATCAAAACAAAGCAGATGAGTTACTAGGGCAAGAGTATTTAGCCAACAAGCTATTTGTAATTTCGCCAGCGGCTAGTAAAGCTCAGCGAAACTGGTTGCCTGAACGTTATGCTGTACTTGCTGACTACGCGCATGAGCAAGGTTTTAATGTTGCTTTAACCGGCGGGCCTACTGAGCTTGAAGTAAATTTAGCGAATAACATTATAAAACATAGCAATAGCCCAATTTTAAATTTAGTTGGTAAAACAAAGCTTAAAGAGCTGCTATGTGTTTTAAAAAGAGCTGATTTAGTCCTTGCCCCCGATACTGGCCCTGCTCATATGGCAGTAACGGTTGGCACACCAGTTGTTGGTTTATATGCTCACTCGAACCCTGCACGCACTGGCCCTTATTTATATCAAGATTATGTGGTAGAGGTTTATCATCAAAATTTACTTGATCAAACGGGTAAAACTGCGCAGCAAGTCCCCTGGGGTACCCGAGTTAAAGGGGATGATTTAATGAGCCAAATAACGACAGATAGCGTAAAAACAATGTTTGACCATGTTGTGAACAAAGAGGGGCTTGAATGAGTATTAAACTACATAAAGCGCTTTTTTTAGACCGTGACGGCGTGGTAAATGTAGACCACGGCTATGTATATCAAAATGAAAAGTTTGAATTTATTAAAGGCATTTTTAGTACCTGTAAAACATTTTTCGACGCGGGCTATAAAATTATAGTAGTCACAAACCAATCAGGCATTGGGCGAGGTTATTATACTGAGGCTGAATTTAAAGTGCTTACTCAGTGGATGAAAACGCAATTTAGTAACCACGACATTAAAATTGCCGATGTTTATTTTTGCCCGCATCACCCTAAAAAGGCGTTGCCCGAATATTTAAAGCAATGTGATTGTAGAAAGCCAGCCCCAGGCATGTTGCTGCAGGGCATAAAGGAGCATAATATTGATCCTGAGCAGAGTATTATGGTTGGTGATAAGCTCAGTGACATGCAAGCCGCTCAAAAAGCCGGTATTGCAACCCGAGTATTAGTGCGCTCGGGGCAAAGCTTTGACGAAAGCGCAAAGCAACATGCTGATTTAGTGATTGATTCAATAGATGATTTAACTAAACGTTTACCGTTATGAAAACACGCTTTATTTAAGCGTGTAAACTGGCACATATTCCTTACATTGAGCGCGTTTGCGACGAACTGCAAACCGTGCATTTTTCTCGTTAAACTTTTACAATACACACCATCATAAACAGTGGCATAAACGTTGTTGTTTACCCGTTCAATTAAATGGAGACTACAGATGAGAGCATCTGCTTTTTTTAGCCAATTACAAGAGCAAATTGAAGACGTTAAAGCCCAAGGCCTTTATAAAAGCGAGCGTATAATTACCTCGCAGCAACAAGCTCAAATTGAAGTAGCATCTGGCGATAAAGTTATTAACTTTTGTGCTAACAACTACCTTGGCCTAGCAAATAGTCCTGAGTTAATTAAAGCAGCGCAAGGCGGTTTAGACGACCACGGTTTTGGTGTGGCCTCTGTGCGTTTCATCTGTGGTACGCAAGACATTCACAAAACACTTGAGCAAAAAATTAGTGCATTTTTAGAAACCGAAGACACCATTTTATACTCTTCTTGTTTTGATGCTAATACAGGCTTGTTTGAAACTATTTTAGGTGCTGAAGATGCAATTATTTCTGATTCACTTAACCATGCTTCGATTATCGATGGCGTTCGTTTATGTAAAGCTAAGCGTTTTCGCTATGCAAATAACGACATGGCTGACCTAGAAAAGCAATTAATTGCCGCAGACGAAGCGGGCGCTAAAACAAAGTTAATTGCCACTGACGGTGTGTTTTCTATGGATGGCGTAATTTGTAATTTAGAAGCCGTGTGCGATTTAGCAGATAAGTACGATGCGCTTGTTATGGTTGATGACTCTCACGCTGTAGGTTTTGTTGGCGAAAACGGTAAGGGCACACCTGAGTACTGTAACGTACTTGACCGTGTAGATATAATTACTGGTACATTGGGTAAAGCGCTGGGCGGCGCATCAGGTGGTTACACCTCAGGTAAAAAAGAAATTGTTGAGTGGTTACGTCAGCGTTCTCGCCCATACTTATTCTCAAATTCATTAGCGCCTTCAATTGTAACTGCATCAATTAAAGTACTAGAGATGCTTGAAAATGGCGGCGAACTTCGCGCTAAGCTTTGGTCAAATGCGAAGTACTTCCGTGAGCAAATGGAAGCAGCAGGCTTTACCTGTGCAGGTAAAGATCATGCCATCATTCCTGTAATGCTAGGTGACGCTAAAGTAGCCTCACTTATGGCTGATAAATTACTTGCAGAAGGTATTTATGTGACTGGCTTTTCATTCCCTGTTGTACCAAAAGGCCAAGCACGTATTCGTACGCAAATATCAGCAGCGCACAGTATAGAGCAGCTAGATACAGCGATTGCAGCCTTTACCCGCATTGGCAAAGAAATGGGCGTTATTTAATTTTTTAAAACTAAGAAATGACTTGGTTTTTGTGAGCGTAAATTATGAAAGCATTATCTAAATTAAAAGCAGAACCGGGTATCTGGATGACAGATGCACCTAAGCCTGAAGTGGGCCATAACGATCTGTTAATTAAAATACGTAAAACAGCGATTTGTGGCACCGACGTTCATA
Source organism: Pseudoalteromonas sp. S554 (assembly GCF_005930865.1). Taxonomy (NCBI): domain Bacteria; kingdom Pseudomonadati; phylum Pseudomonadota; class Gammaproteobacteria; order Alteromonadales; family Pseudoalteromonadaceae; genus Pseudoalteromonas; species Pseudoalteromonas sp. S554. The sequence goes on from NZ_PNDV01000021.1 coordinate 24,343, forward strand.
TTTATAAATGGGACGAGTGGGCGAGTAAAACAATTCCTACACCTATGGTTGTTGGTCATGAGTACGTTGGTGAAGTGGTTGATATGGGTCAAGAAGTTCGCGGTTTTTCAGTGGGTGACCGGGTATCTGGCGAAGGTCATATTACCTGTGGGCATTGTCGAAATTGTCGTGCTGGACGTGTGCATTTATGCCGTAATACCACAGGTGTTGGTGTTAACCGCGAAGGCGCGTTTGCTGAGTACTTAGTCATTCCAGCATTTAATGCATTTAAAATTCCAGACAACATATCTGACGAATTAGCCTCTATTTTTGACCCATTTGGCAATGCTGTACACACAGCCCTTTCGTTTGATCTAGTAGGAGAAGATGTACTAATCACTGGTGCCGGTCCTATAGGTATTATGGCTGCAGCTGTTGCAAAACATGTAGGTGCGCGTCATGTAGTAATTACTGATGTTAACGAGTACCGATTAGAGCTTGCCCGCAAAATGGGCGCAACTCGCGCGGTGAATGTTGCAAATGAAAAGCTTGAAGATGTTATGACCGACCTAGGCATGACAGAAGGCTTTGATATTGGTCTTGAAATGTCGGGCGTGCCAAGTGCATTTAATTCAATGCTTAACAATATGAACCATGGTGGCAAAATTGCCATGCTCGGTATTCCACCATCAGACATGGCAGTAGATTGGAACCAAGTTATTTTTAAAGGTTTAGTGATTAAAGGTATTTATGGTCGCGAAATGTTTGAAACCTGGTACAAAATGGCAAGTTTAATACAGTCAGGTCTTAATTTAAGCCCAATCATTACACATCAATATTCTGTAGATGACTTCCAAGCTGGCTTTGATATGATGATTTCAGGTCAGTCAGGAAAAGTAATTTTAAACTGGGATTAATTCCATAAAAAATTGCAAGAAGGGCGGCTATGGCCGCCTTTTTTATTTTATTTATTAAAGAGAGTTCAATGGCATTTAAACATATATCTATTGCGCAAACGCATGAGTTATTAGACAAAGAAGACGTAGTAATTGCAGATATACGCGATCCTAACTCGTATCAAGCAGGTCATATTCCGGGATCCGAGGCACTATCGAACGCAAATATTGCCCAGTTTATGATGGAAAAAGAGTTTGATCAGCCCATTATTATTGTTTGTTACCACGGCATGAGCTCGCAAGGTGCTGCAAGTTACTTAGTTGAGCAAGGTTTTGAGGATGTATATAGCATGGATGGTGGTTTTACAGCCTGGGAAGCGGCCTACAGCGAGAATGTTGAACGATGATAGAGCTTGGCAGTTTAAATAACCCGCGTGCCGCACAAGGCTTTATAGATTATTTAAAAAGCCAAGGTTTAGACGGGCACTTACATTCAACTGATGGTAGTCACGTTATTATTAGCGTATCTGAAGAGCATTTTCATCAGGTACAGCCGCTTTGGGCTGAGTTTACTCAAAACCCAGGCCATTCTCGTTACCAGCAAGCTTCTTGGAGTGTAGGTAGTACGCAATCACCTTTAAAATACCAAGGGCAATCGCTTAACCTTAAAGCGCGGTTCAAAGCGCTGAGTTGGCTTAATCAATCGGTAAGTGTACTCAGTATTGTTATTTATGTTGCATTTTTACTGGGTGGTTTCGAGAGCATTTATTCTGCATTACAGTTTAACCCCTCATACCCATTGACGTGGTTTACGCCAGCCTTGGTTCACTTTAGTGCTATACATATTGTGTTTAACTTAATTTGGTGGATATCGCTTGGTGACAATATTGAAAAACAATGCGGAAAATTGAGCTTAATTGGCCTGTTTTTTATTACTGCTTTAATTAGTAGTTGGGCGCAATATTTAATTGTTGGGCCTAATTTTGGTGGGCTAAGTGGCGTGGTATACGGCTTACTGGGGTATTGCTGGATCCATAGCTTTTTAAATCCAGAAAAACCCGCATTGGTGAGTACCTCAATTATAGGTTTTATGCTTGTTTGGTTAGTACTTGGTTTTGCTGATGTGTTGTTTATTGGAATGGCTAATTGGGCACATTTAGGAGGGCTAGTGAGCGGAATGGCGTTTGCCTACACCGCTCAACTGTTTACTAAAAAGCATACAAATAGTTGAATTTAGTGGTACAAATACTTTGTAAATAGTACTTCACGTATAATTTCTTGGCCTGTTTCTTCTTTTAACAGGCTTTTTAATTTTTCTATACATTTTGCGCGAATTTCTTCTCGACCAGTCAATGACTTTATTTTTTCTTCTGGCTCTTTCGAAAAAATCTCTACAATAGCATCTCTTAATAAAGGGGTATGATGTTCAACAATGGCAATGTCTGAATTGTTACTAAGCATTAGGTCAACGGTAACGCGCACGTAACCCATTTTTTTACTTGATGCGCCAATATAATTAGTAATTATGTCAGGTTCAAAACCAAAATAACCAACCGTTGACTCTGCACGGGCACTTAGGCTCACTAAACTCATAATTAATGTAAAAAGACCTACGTATACTATTTTTTTCATATTTAAAGCGTTTCCGAAAACCTGTTGTAAATAGTTTATACTTAATAATAGGTAATAAACAGCGCCAAGCAATTATTTATATTAGTTACTTAGGTTGGTGAATAGGCACTTTTTCAAATGCTTAGGCAATGTTATCATTTGCTTGGATTATATTTTATTGAGTTATTGTGACAACTTTTCCTTTATCTTTATCAGCTAACTGGCTATCGGATATACAAACCGATGACTTAACACCTACAGAGCAAGAATGGCTTTTTGAGCCGCATTCTTTAACCGCTAAGCTAAAAAGTAAAGCAACCTCTTTTAGTGTAAAAGTACTCAGCGAACAGGCGTTTAATTTAAGTCATGAACAACAGCAATTACTAGGCTGTAAAACGTCATCGGCGTTAAACCGAGAGGTGCTTCTGTTGTGCGATAGTAACCCCATGGTTTACGCTCAAAGTTGGCTGCCAAATAACCAAACGCACAACTCGCTTCATAATATGGGGGAGCGCCCTTTAGGCGATGTTATTTTTCAACAACCTGAGCTTGTTCGTCAAAATATTGAAATCGCGCGTTTTGATAGCAAACATTCATTACAGAATTTGGTTACCCAGCTAAATTTACCAACTCAAACTCTATTAGGCAGGCGTAGCGTGTTTTCGTTAAATGATTACCAATTTTTGGTGGCGGAAGTATTTTTACCTGGGGCGTACCTTTACTCATGAAATTAGCAGGTTTAAAAGCAAAACATTTTTCTTATTATTTACAGCTTATGCGTGTTGATAAGCCCATAGGTACTTTATTGCTTTTATGGCCAACCTATTGGGCTTTATGGCTCGCAAATAGTGGGATGCCGAGCTTAATTAATTTTATAGTGTTTACTTTGGGGGTTGTAGTAATGCGTAGTGCAGGCTGCGTGATAAATGATTTTGCAGATAGAAAAATAGATGGTTCTGTAAAACGCACAGCCCAACGTCCTCTTGCATCTGGTACTGTCGCAAGCGGCGAAGCGCTAAGTCTATTTTTATTACTGATCACTTTAGCGTTTATTTTGGTTTTAATGCTGAGCGTTAACACTATTTTATTGTCTGTTGGAGCACTTGCGCTCGCGTTTTGCTATCCGTTTATGAAGCGATATACCCAGTTGCCACAAGTCGTGCTGGGTGCAGCATTTGGTTGGGCAATTCCTATGGCTTATATGGCATCTATTGATGCATTACCTCTTCAGGCTTGGTTGCTGTTTGTTGCTAATGTATGCTGGACGGTTGCGTACGATACCATGTATGCCATGGTCGATAGAGATGATGATATTAAAATTGGTGTTAAATCTACCGCTATTTTATTTGGTCGCTTTGACCGCCATATCATTTTTATATTAAATGCTCTATTTATCGCACTTGTTGCTTATATTGGGGTAATTAACCAGTTAAATATGGCTTTTTGGGCTGGATTACTTATAGCCACAGCATTACTCGTTTACCAACAAGTATTAATTTTAAAGCGTAATAGAAACGAATGCTTTAAAGCTTTTTTAAATAATCATTATGTTGGTATGGCTATTTTTATTGGTTTATTGCTCTCGTACCCCATTAACATTTAGCTATATTAACGAGGTGGATCAACTATTCCGCTAATGGATGCGTTTTTTCTAAACCAGCCAGCAATTGAATACCGATTATCTACTGCTGGTAATACTTCGTGAACAAAGCGTTCGCTTTCAAATAAAACTAATGTCCCCGCTTCTGGCGAAATGCTCACTTCAACCACTTTGCTTTTAGGCTTATAAATAACAAGCTCACCGCCCGCATTGGGCGTGTTTAAGTATAAAACGCTAGTAAATACTCTATTAGATCGTCCTTTAAATGCATCGACATGTTTTTTATAAAAATCACCGTGAGTGTATTTTGCGTAGTGGCATTCGTAATCAAACAGCCCCATAAAAAAAGTGCGATTGAGCGTTGTGCGAATACTTTCCATAACAGCTAGGTAGGTTAATTGTGCTTGGGACGAACCATCAAACCAATAAGTTTTATCTTTTCGAATATTATCGTCAATTTGTAAATGATTTAAGCGACCAATACCAGCATGGCTAAAATGCGGATTTATGCGATAACAATCAGCCATTAAATTAGCTATCAATTCTTTGTTTAAGGCATTGGGAATAACTGTATAACCGCGGCTTTCAATATCGTTATAAAACGGGCCATCGGTTGAAAAGTTGATCATTTAGGAGGTTCTTTTTTTGAAGGTGCGCCAGTTTAGCCGAAAAAGAGTAAAAAGCTATTGTTTTATGTCGCACCTGTCTCAAAAAAGAACGCTGAATTAATTCAGGGTTGTGGCTGCTTTTTTAATAAGCGAAAGCAAATGTGCTAAGTGCTCCGTAACTGTGGTTTGTTGGTTTGTTTGAACAATTAGTTGCTCATGGCTTAAATCTTTATTCGTTTTTAACTGAACAAGATCGGTGTGTTCTGCCACAGTGTTTGCATGCTCAATGCTGGCGATTGCAAAACTATCGGATTTAATAATGCCAGAGATAACCTGTTCAATACTGCCCATTTTGATAGTTGATGATTTATTTAAAGAATCAATGGCCTCGTTCAGCATGCTTTGAACTTGTTTTGATTGAGAGAAACAACCAAAGGCTGAATAGGAGTCTAGTTGGTGTTTGCTTATGTCATTTTTTTGGGCAAGCGGGTGATGCTTAGATACAAATAAAATAAGCTGATCAGGTAAATGAATATCACTACCAATGCTATTTACAGCTTGAGAATAAACGCTAATGTCTATTTCACCTTCCTGAAGCTTGCGTGTTAACTCATGCTGTTCTTGCAATTGCATTTCGATTTTTACATGTGGGTATTGCGCTAAAAATTGACCGCATGAAATAGGCACAATGTTACTCGCTTTATTAGTATAACCAATAATGAGTTTTTCATCGGCATTGCCATGAACAGACTGAAACAGGCGTTTTTTGGTGTTTTCTAATTCGCCAAGTGTATTTTTGGCGTAATCTAAAAATAGTTCGCCTTCAGGAGTCAGTTTTACTGAGCGGGTTGAGCGCGTAACTAACTCATAGCCCATTTCATCTTCTAGGGTCTGAATACTGCGGGTAAGTGCAGAAGTACTAATTTTTGTTTTTTCTGCGGCTTGTCTGAAGTGGCGTAACACACCCAGTGCTACAAATTGTTCTAATTGGTCAAATCTCACTTTATAGTCCCTTTTTATAAGTAAGTTGTGATGTACTAATACATCAATTTTCTGTCAGTCTAAGCTATTAATAAATATATCTAAATTTAAAAAAGATAAACTACACAATATATTTGTTTGCACAATAATAAAAGTGTAAAGATGTTAAAAAGTATTAACCTTTAGACTAAAGACTAATAATTTTTTATTTACCTAACATCCTTATCTGGCAAAGTTAATACTAAAAAGCAGGTATAAATCTATAAATAAAAATATTAGGTAAATTTATTATGCTAATTAATGAAAAAGTATGCCACAAAGTAGGGCATTGATTAAGCAATAATTAAAATATTTGCACGAATTTTAGTCTTTTAGCTTGTTTTATTATCAAAGTTTTTGTTTGCTCTGTTACTTAATGGTTTGTTTTCAATATTTTGAAGTTCAATTTCTATTGCATCACATGAAATATGAATTTCAAATAAAGACGTTAGTAAAGATAAACTTAAACAGGTTAGGCTTACGCCAAATAAAATAATTCCTGTGGTATTAAACTCAATAAAAAGAGCAAACATAGACAAGGTACATAATAAAAAAGAGCCTACACCGTAAACTTGCATAGTTCTTATGAGCTTTATGCGCTTTCTTAAATTGGTAATTTGCGCAACCACCACAGGGCGAATTGACTCGCCTTCTCTGGCATTTAACTCTCTTATTAATTGCGCAAGTACTAAAAATCGGTTTGTATAAGCAAGAAGTAACAAAGATATAGCTGGAAAAAGTAGACCCGGAGTTGTAAGTGTCATGCTTGCGCCTTTTTGAATATTGTTTAATAAATTTCTCAATACCTTAAGGTATTGTACACACAAAATAATCGAGGTCGATATTGCAAACTTATAAAAACACAACAGATAGTGCTTTTAATTGGATAACAATTTATAAGGCAGCCAACACGTTAGAGGCTAATATTGTTAAGGGGTTAATTCAAGCGGGTGGAATAGAGTGTAAAGTTGCAGGAGAAATGCTTCAAGGTGCACTTGGGGAAATTCCTTTCGATCAGGCGCAAGTGAGTGTGCAGGTTTATGCGATAAAAGAGCGCCATGCGCGACAAATATTGGTAAACTATCAGCAAGTAAAACAATCCGCTCCAGATTGGGTTTGTCCTAACTGTAATGAGCATAATGGATCAACATTTGATTTTTGTTGGTCATGTGAGACGTTAAAGAATGACTAAAGCAAATAATTTTCAGCGTATTAGAGAGCTAAACTATTTACAAAAAGCGGTATTAGCAAGTGCGCTAATTGAACGTATGTTGCCAAATTATGGTTTATTTAGTGAGGCTACGGGGTTTGGTGATGAAACGTTACTTCGTAATGCGCTTAATGTTTGTTGGGAAAAAATCTTACTGCCAAAAAGTAAGATTGACTTAGAAAAGCAAGTTGAAAAAGTGGAACCTAATGTTCCAGAACTCGCTGATTTTGATATGTTTGGTACATACCCAGCTATTGATGCGGCAACGTCATTACTGAGCTTGATGCATGGTTTAATGGCACAAGACGATAAAGAGTTTGTAAGTGTAAGTAAAATTTCGCAAGCAACCGTTGCGCGCTTTATTGAATACCAGATGACAGTTGAAGGTGAAATTGCAGACAACACGGCTGTTAGGGAGCACCCTTTAATGCAGTACGAAATTGAAGTGCTAGCCGAGCTTATTGACTTTGTTGAAAGTATGGGGCGTATTACTTCAGAAAGTGTAAAGGCGCTGAAAAAATTTGCTGTTGTTGATGGTCAAACAAATATTGGTTTGGCGTTATAAACAAATTAAGTAACTTGAACTTTGGTTAAGTAGTGATAAAAAAGCAGGAGAAGTACAGTGCGAATTTTAGGCATTGAATCGTCATGTGATGAAACAGGTATAGCAATATATGATGACGAGAAAGGCTTATTAGCTCATCAGTTATATAGCCAAGTAAAAGTACATGCTGACTACGGTGGCGTGGTTCCCGAGCTGGCGTCACGCGATCATGTTCGTAAAACGCTTCCGCTTATTGATGCAGCTTTTGCTCAAGCTGGTTGTGGTCCTGAAGACTTAGACGGTATTGCTTATACAGCCGGCCCTGGTTTAGTTGGGGCGCTATTAGTGGGTACTTCAATTGGTCGCTCATTGGCTTACGGATGGGATATCCCTGCTGTTGCGGTTCATCATATGGAGGGGCATCTACTTGCTCCCATGCTTGAAGACAAGGTGCCAGAGTTTCCGTTTATTGCTTTACTTGTTTCTGGTGGCCACACCATGATGGTAAAAGTTGAAGGAATTGGCCAATACGAAGTATTGGGCGAGTCTGTTGATGACGCTGCAGGTGAAGCCTTTGACAAAACAGCTAAGTTATTAGGTCTTGATTACCCGGGTGGTCCCCGCTTAGCAAAATTAGCAGAGCAAGGTATTCCAAAGCGATTTATCTTTCCTCGCCCAATGACAGATAAACCCGGACTTGATTTTAGTTTTAGTGGATTAAAAACTGCGGCGTCGATTACCATTCGTGAAAATGACGATGACGAGCAAACTAAAGCAGACATCGCGCATGCATTTCAAACCGCTGTTATTGATACCTTGGTTATTAAATGTAAGCGAGCGCTAAAGCAAACAGGTATCAAGCGTTTAGTGATTGCGGGCGGTGTAAGTGCAAATACCCAGCTTAGGCTTCAGCTTGAAAGAGTCATGCAGGGTATGAAGGGCGAAGTGTATTATCCGCGTACGGAGTTTTGTACTGATAACGGTGCAATGATTGCTTATGCCGGTATGCAACGTTTAAAAGCAGGGCAGTTTGCAACCCTTGATATGAAAACTAAGCCTCGGTGGCCAATAGACAGCCTCGAGCCTATTTAAGTGCTTGGTTATGTTGGTTTGTTTTCATCAGTGGGGGCTTTTTTAGCTCCCACTTTTGGTTCTTCACCAGCAAATAGTCTCACTATGTTTGTTCGATGGCGAAAAATAATAAGCACCGTAATAAAAACCACTGGCAGTGTATAGAGTGGCTTAATTAACCACGTATAAAGCGGTGCGAGTAAAACGGTGACTAGGGCGGCAAGAGAAGAATAGCGACTCACTGCGACTATAATTAGCCAAGTAGTAATTAATAACCCAGCTAGGGATAAACCTATTGGGAGTAAAGCCCCAAATGCTGTTGCGACGGCTTTACCTCCTTTAAAATTAAAAAATACAGGGTACATGTGGCCTAAACAGGCGCCAACGGCAACTAAGCCAAGTACCAAAGGCTCAAGTTGTAAAAAATAAGCCCCCCACACGGGTATCGTGCCTTTTAAAATATCAAAAACAAGAACTAAAACAGCAGGAAAAGCGCCACCTAAGCGGTAAACATTAGTTGCGCCTGGATTATTTGAGCCATGTGTGCGGGGATCTTGAAGTTTAAATAGACGCGACACTAAGATAGCCGATGAAATCGACCCAAGTAGGTACGCTAAAACAAACATCAAAATAGCTAACACATAGTTCCTTATATTTTTATCGTTATACCCATTACATTTAATGCAATTAACATCGTTTTTGGGCTATTATTGGCGGCAAAATTTATCGTGAAAATTAATATACTTCTACCAAATTTAGCTAAACGCGTTATTTTGCTATTGTAGAAGGAATTTTTACATATTTAAACACTGATTAAAGCATATACAATATTAATTTATAATTAGTTTATGTGGTTAGAACAGTTGTTGGTCTTTTGGAGTATCAATGGATAAGGTATTTATATCTCAATTGCACGTCGACACTATTATTGGAGTGTACGACTTTGAAAAAGAAAGTAAACAGAGCCTTTATTTTGATATTGAAATGCTAAGTGATATTAAACCAGCCGCCGCAAATGATGACATTAATTTAGCACTTGATTACGCAAAAGTAAGCGAGCGTGTCATTGCGCATAGCACAGCTAAACCTGTTGAGTTACTTGAAACACTTGTTGAACAATTGGCAGACATTATTTTAACTGAGTTTAATACAACACAAGTTAAAATAAGAGTGAGTAAACCTGCTGCAGTTGCGCAAGCGCAAACTGTTGGAGTAGAAATAACACGTAATAAGGCAAGCGTTTAAATGGCGCAAATATTTATTAGCCTTGGGTCAAATATTAACAAAGAGCACTATATGCAAAGTGCCTTAAAAGCACTTAAAACGCATTTTACGAATATAGAGCACTCGTCTGTTTTTGAAAGCGAAGCTGTCGGTTTCGTAGGTAATAACTTTTATAATTCGGTCGTTGGGGCAAAAACAGATAAGCCGTTAGCTGAAGTGTGTGCATTACTAAAAAAAATAGAGCGTGATAATGGTCGCACACCGAACGATAAAAAGTTCAGCCCAAGAACCCTTGATTTAGATTTATTGTTTTACGATGATGTGATTTGCGATAGCCCCGCGCAATTACCACGTGACGAAATAACTAAGAATGCATTTGTATTACAGCCTCTCAGTGAGGTTGCCCCCGGTTTTTATCACCCTGTAGCTAAGCAAACAATTGCTCAATTATGGAATGCATATAATAACCCTCAACAAAAACTATGGAAGGTGGAGTTTTCTAACCCATGAGTATTTTAGAAATAATAATTTTAGCGCTAATTCAAGGTTTTACTGAGTTTTTACCCATATCTAGCTCGGCACATTTAATTTTACCCTCACAAATATTAGGGTGGGAAGACCAAGGACTTGCTTTTGATGTTGCAGTGCATGTAGGGACATTAATAGCGGTTGTTATTTATTTTCGTAAAGAGGTGGCTGATATTCTTAGTGCGTGGTTTAAATCGTTTGGCACACAAGGCAAAACAGACGACAGTAAACTCGGCTGGTGGATTATTTTAGGGACAATACCTGCTGCTGTACTTGGTTTGTTACTTAAGGATTTTGTTGAGTTATACCTACGAAGTGCATGGGTCATTGCAGCCACGACGATTATTTTTGGCCTATTGCTTTGGTACGCAGATGCTAAAGGGAAACAAGTTAAAACAATTTATCAACTTAATTGGAAGTCGGCTTTAATGATTGGCTTGGCGCAAGCCGTTGCTATGATCCCGGGTACCTCTCGTTCAGGTATTACAATGACAGCGGGTTTAATGCTAGGCATGAATAAGCAAAGTGCAGCGCGCTTTTCGTTTTTACTCGCTATTCCTGTAATTTCAATGATGGGGCTTTATTACACAATAGAACTTGCATTGGGTGACCACGTTGTTGAATGGGGTACATTGCTGCTAGGTGTGGTACTGTCTTTTTTATCTGCCTATGCGTGTATTTATTTATTTTTAAAAGTGATTGAACGAATGGGAATGTTACCTTTTGTAATTTACCGGTTAGTTTTAGGCTTGGGTTTAATTGTTTTTTTAAGTATGTAGATTAATTTACTTTGCAAAAAGCCTTCTAATTTAGAAGGCTTTTTTGTTTGTAATAATGATTTTAAGCATTAGTAAAATACCTACATATAATGGCAAGTAAGCGCGAAATTTGGCATTATAGCGCCATTAAACTTTGCACAGCTGCAAAGTGAGCAGACGGTTTAAGGAAAGTATATGCATATTCATATTTTGGGCATTTGCGGTACGTTTATGGGCGGTATTGCAGCCATTGCTAAGTCGCTTGGCCATAAAGTAACAGGTTCAGACCAAAACGTTTACCCACCTATGAGCACCCAGCTTGAAGAACTTGGTATTGAGCTCACTCAAGGTTACGACGTATCTCAATTAGAGCCAAAACCCGATATGGTAGTGATTGGTAATGCGATGAGCCGAGGTAATCCGTGTGTTGAATATGTGTTAGACAACAGCTTACCTTATACCTCCGGCCCAGAGTGGTTAAAGCATAACTTATTGCAAAACTCGTGGGTGCTTGCGGTAGCTGGTACGCATGGTAAAACAACCACAGCGAGTATGCTTGCCTGGATATTAGAATATGCTGGTTTAAAACCGGGGTTTTTAATTGGCGGCATAGTGCAAAATTTTGGTGTGTCGGCAAAGGTAGGTGAAACCCCTTTTTTTGTTATTGAGGCAGATGAATACGATACCGCTTTTTTTGATAAGCGCAGCAAGTTTGTCCATTACTTACCGCGTACATTAATTTTGAATAATTTAGAGTTTGATCACGCCGATATTTTTGATGATTTAAACGCAATTAAAAAACAATTTCACCACTTAATGCGTACACTACCTCACAGCGGTAAAGTAATTTGGCCAAAACAAGACAAAGCACTTGAAGATGTTATATCGCAAGGGTTATGGAGTGAAAGCGAAACGCTAGGCATTGATTGGGGTTACGAACTAATTAAACCCGATGGCAGCGAGTTTAATGTACTTTTGAATAATGAACACCAAGGTACGGTTAATTGGGGCGCAATTGGCGAACATAATGTTAAAAATGCGATTATGGCAATTGCTGCAGCGCGCCATGTAGGGATTGCTGTTAGCCACAGTATTGAGGCACTTGCCGAGTTTATAAGTCCGAAGAGGCGAATGGAACTCAAGGCCGACATAAACAGTATTAAGGTTTATGACGATTTTGCTCATCACCCAACAGCGATTAAAACAACCTTGGCGGGTTTACGCGCTAAAGTCGGCAATGAAAAAATTATTGCTATTTTAGAGCCTCGCTCAAACACCATGAAAATGGGTGTACACCAACATACGCTTCTTGCTTCATTAACTGATGCTGATGACGTACTTTTGTTTGAACCAGATAACTTAGGCTGGTCGCTTAACGAGCAAGCTCAAAAAGCGGGCATGCAGTGCTTTAATAGTACGCAAGCTATTATAAATACGGTGCTTGAAAATGTGCAGCCTTATCAACATATTTTAATTATGAGTAATGGCGGTTTTAACGGCCTTCATCAGCAACTAGTAGATGGTTTGGCTGATAAATTCAGCGGAGAATAATTTGCAATTTAAAGATAAAATCACCTTAGCGTTTAGTGGTGCCTCTGGCGCACCATATGGTTTAAAGCTGCTTGAAGTGTTATTAGAGCAGCAATACCAAGTGTATGTACTTATTTCGAGCGCAGCCCGCGTTGTGCTCGATACTGAGTCAAACATAAAGCTCTCGGCAAATGAAGATAAAGCCACTGAGCAGTTAAATACGCTATTTGATGCACAGCCACAACAATTACAAGTATTTGGTAAAGATAACTGGTTTAGTCCTGTAGCCTCTGGTTCTGCAGCGCCTAAAAAAATGGTTGTGTGCCCATGCAGTGCGGGGTCAGTATCGGCGATTGCTGTAGGCGCATCTGATAATTTACTAGAGCGTGCGGCCGATGTAGTGATTAAAGAACGTGGCCAGCTTATTTTAGTACCGCGTGAAACGCCTTTTAGCGAGATTCATCTAGAGAATATGTTAAAGCTATCGCGTTTGGGCGTTACCATTATGCCTGCAGCGCCGGGCTTTTATCATAAGCCGCAAAGCATAGAAGATTTAGTCGATTTTATGGTGGCTCGCATTTTAGATCATTTAAACATTGAGCATACACTAACAAAACGTTGGGGTTATGGTGAGGGTAAGTAATGAGTAAGCAAAGTATTGCATTAAATATTGAAGGCCTTACCAAGGTATACAAAAACGGCGTAGAGGCTGTTAAAGGTGTTGATTTACAAGTAGAAGAGGGCGACTTTTTTGCATTACTTGGGCCAAATGGCGCAGGTAAATCAACAACGATTGGTGTTATTTCGTCTTTGGTCAATAAAACTGAAGGTAAAGTGGAGGTATTTGGTTACGATATAGATACCCATCTTGAAGCTGCCAAGGCGCATTTAGGCTTAGTACCACAAGAATTTAACTTCAGCCAATTTGAAACGTTGACCCAAATATTAGTAAACCAAGCCGGTTATTACGGTGTACCGCGTAGCGAGGCACATAAGCGTGCTGATAAATATTTAGCCCAGCTTGGTTTGCTTGAGAAAAAAGATAAACAAGCGCGTACTTTATCAGGCGGTATGAAGCGTCGTTTAATGATTGCACGCGCACTGATGCACGAGCCAAAGCTACTTATACTTGATGAACCAACAGCGGGTGTAGATATAGAGTTACGACGCTCTATGTGGGAGTTTTTACGCAAAATTAATGAACAAGGCGTAACTATTATTTTAACTACCCATTACTTAGAAGAAGCAGAACTATTGTGTAAAAACATTGCCATTATCGATACCGGTCGCATTGTTGAAAACACGACGATAAAAGCACTGCTTGCAAAGCTTGATAAAGAAACGTTTGTACTTGATTTAAAAATGCCAGCTAAGCCAGTCACGTTGCAAGGTTATAAATTTACCATGACGGACGATCATACAATTGAGGTTGAAGTAGCTAAATCACAGGGCTTAAATGCAGTGTTTAGTGCGCTTACAGAGCAAGGCAATACTGTATTAAGTATGCGTAATAAGGCCAATCGATTAGAAGAGCTATTTGTAGGATTACTAGAGCAAGGGCGGGGCGAATAAATGTTTAAATATGGCGTAGCGCTAAAAAGTATATGGATTAAAGAGTGTATTCGTTTTCTACGTATTTGGGTGCAAACTCTAGTACCACCTGCCATAACAATGAGTTTGTATTTTGTTATTTTTGGTAACCTCATAGGTTCGCGCATTGGTGAAATGGGTGGGTTTAGTTATATGGAGTTTATTGTACCGGGCTTAATAATGATGTCGGTTATTACAAATTCATACTCTAATGTAGCTTCTAGTTTTTACTCAACTAAATTTCAAAAAAGTATAGAGGAGCTGCTTGTTGCGCCAGTGCCTAATTACATAATAGTACTAGGCTATATGGGCGGTGGTATGACTCGCGGCATGATGGTGGGCTTTATTGTTACCTGTGTATCGCTGTTGTTTGTTGATATTCAAATACACAATATATTTGTAATTATGGCAACGGTAATTTTAACCTCGGCGGTGTTTGCGCTAGGTGGTTTAATTAACGCTATTTACGCTAATAGCTTTGATGACATTAGTATTATTCCTACATTTATACTTACTCCGCTAACGTACTTAGGTGGCGTATTTTATTCAATTACTTTGCTACCTGAGTTTTGGCAAAACGTATCGCAAATCAATCCCATCATCTATATGGTTAACGCATTTAGGTACGGGTTTTTAGGTGTATCGGATGTTGATTTAACCGTCGCATTAGGTGTTATTTTAGTGTTTATTACCGTGCTATTTACTGTTGCGCTTACATTAATCAAAAAAGGTGTGGGGCTAAGACACTAATGAGTGATGCAAATTCTCGAAGTATTGTATCTAATCAGGCCGGTATTCACGAAAAGCTTGATGAAATAGTAAATAAGCATTTAAGCGCCGAGTTTAAAAAGCCCATTGCAGCACACACGCAAGCGGCATTTGATGAGGTTAATGAAAAAGTTAAGGCATTCAATGGCCCTCTTATTTTAGACTCTTGCTGTGGTGTAGGTGAAAGTACAGCTAACTTAGCTAAGCTTCACCCTGAAGCTCTTGTGGTCGGGATTGATAAGTCGTCGCATAGGCTTGATAAACACGACGTTCAATATAAGCAAAGCGACAGTGGTCAGTATATTTTGGTACAGGCTGATTTAAATGATTTTTGGCGCTTAGCAGTTGCAGCAAATTGGCAGCCTAGCCACCACTATTTGTTGTATCCAAATCCATGGCCTAAATCTAAACATATTCAACGCAGATGGCACGGAGCAGCTATATTTCCTTATATTGTTAAGTTAGGTGGCTTATTAGAAGTACGCAGTAACTGGGATATATATGTTAAAGAATTTGCAAGGGCGCTTGAACTAACCAGCCATATTTGCGAAGTGCAGCCTTATCACAGCGACGATGCAATCACCCCATTTGAGCGAAAGTATTGGGCCAGTGGCCAACAAAGTCACCGGCTTGTTATTGATTTAACCTAAGTTATGTTTAAGCGTTTTTCTATCGGCTAAAAATAGCTTTATCACTAACGTTTGGTTAATTAACTGATTAAGTCAGCATTTTCTGGTGTAGCAAATTGTGGCGCAGGTTGGGCAAAATGGTTACCCTGCATGAGCGTCACATTTGCTTTTTCTAACGCATTTACAATGGCTGCATTTTCGACAGATTCAGCTATAAGCAGTAAATCTAATTGGTTAGCAAATGCCGCTATATGCTCAATAAACAAGTAAATGTCGTTATCGTGTATTATCTGTTTTATCAATCCGCCATCTAACTTAATACCGTCAACTTCAAGTTTTAGGACATTTGAAATATTTGAATAACCGCTACCAAAGTCATCAATTATTACCTTAACGCCTTTACTTTTAACCATAGAAATAAATGCTTTAACTTCAGAATAATTTGCAATCGCTTGGGTTTCTATTAACTCTAAAGTGATATTGCTTGGGTGCGGATAGCGCTTAAGCTCGTTTGTGATGAATTCATTCAAGCTTGGGTCTAACATGTCTTGCGCTGTTATATTTAAGCTCCAACAAATGTTTGTTTTTCTAAAGCGGCTAATGCACTGTGAAAATATAGTGCGGGTTAATAACCCGTCCATTCTGGAGCGAGTAACTACATTTAAAAACGCATCGGGTTTTAAAATTTCTCCGCTTGCAGTAACCATTCGCGCCAAACATTCGTACTGAACTATCTGATTTGTTTTGGTATCTATTATTGGCTGAAAGTAAGGCACAATACGGTTGTTATCAAATGCATCATGCACTTCTTTGGCCATTTCTACATTATATTGATATTGAGTTTTAACATCGTGAAGTGCTTTAGAATAATTAATAACTGTGTGCCTACCTTGCTTTGCTTGTAGTGCAGCAATATGAGCATTTTCAAGTAATAGCGATTTATTACCCGTCGCAATACCAGCACACAATGTAATGTATATAAATGGATCAGTTAATAAAGGCGTATTGGCATTATAGGTTTCGATTAAATCGCTCAGCTCTTCATAAGGTGTTTCTTTAGGTGATAGCAGCACCAATTTATTGGTGGCTAAGCGGTATAAATGACAGTTGGCAGAGCAGCGGCTCTTAAAATGCATAAGCAAGTTTTTCATTACTTTATCGCCAATTTCGGTGCCGTAAAAGCTATTTATATCTTCAATTTCATTAACCCAGACAACAGCTAACTGCATATGATGACTGTTACTTTTTTTAAGTAAGTACTCCAACGCAATGTGGTTTTCAAACCCAGTACTGGAGTCGGTTGCTAATGAGCGCTTAAGTAAGTAAACATAAATAGCGGCAACAAGGATAGCTATAAAAAAGAAGAAGCTTGCCATAGCTGCTGCTTTGGAGACGCTTTCGCTTAGCTTTTGGTTAAGATCAAGAATCGTTATATCAGCGCCAGTAAGGTAAGTTTTACCAGTTTTATCGTCAACAAAAGGGATAAATATAGTTTTAAAGTGTCCCCATTGATCGGCCGACACTTCAAATACCGGCTCAGTGGAGTAAAAAGCGCTTATGTTGAGATCAGTTGCTTCTGGGTATATATCTAAATATTGCGTTATTTTGCCATTGTTCATATCGTCTTGCGTATAGCTTGATGCAGTAAAGTATACGCGGTTGTTTTTTAATATCATTGCATATACATATGCCACATCAAGCGCTTGTGCAAACTCAGAAAGTTGCCTGCTTTTGACTTCATAGTCAAAAAAATTAATTTGACCGTTTTGATTCATGGTATTTAGGTAGTCATCACCGAGTATATGCTTAACACTGGCTGCGGCATTAAGAAGGCGCGCATCAACAGATTCCATAATTTCAGCGCGGGTTGTGTGGTAGGTGTAGTAAATATAGACCACTAAGCTGACTAAAAATAAAGCAAAACCAGCCACTAACCAGCTCACTTTCACTCTTCCCTTAAGCATTGCCTGTCCCTTTTTTGTTGTTTTAATGATTATACTTAAAATACAAAATTGCCCAATAAATAATTAGTATTTATTAGATTAAATAAAATTTTAATTAAATTAACACTTTTTTGTCATGCGTGGTGTTGCTTTTAAGGCTTTTAACGAGACATTTTACTTATATTGCAGTACAGTTAGAGCAATTATTTAGAAACACTATTGCTTAACTTACCGCCATATTTGGGCGTTTTTACTAGTTAAACAGGTGTTTTAGCAACACACACACTAGGTATTAAGATGGATCAAAAGCGTTGTGCCGTCGCCTCTAAAGAAAGCCTCAAGCGTATATTTACTGTACCTGAAGCGCCTGACTCAACTTTAAGCAAAATTGAGCTTGAAATATCGAGTAATTTAGCAGGTTTTTTAAACGAAAATATAGCGGCAATCGAAAAACCATTACATGAAATTGAAAAAGACTTTCAAGCTGCGGTGATCCCAGAAAACCCAACGTTTGTATCTGCTTATGCTCAAGACATAATGGAGCAACTTGTTGCTCATTCTGTGCATACGGCTGCACCAAGTTTTATTGGTCATATGACATCAGCTTTACCGCATTTTTTACTGCCACTTTCAAAGTTGATGGTGGGACTAAATCAAAATCTAGTAAAAATTGAGACATCTAAGGCGTTTACCCCCCTTGAGCGACAGGTGTTAGGTATGATGCATCATTTAGCCTATGGCCAAAACGATGCGTTTTACTCTAAATGGATGCACAGCGCTAAAACGTCATTAGGTGCATTTTGCTCTGGTGGTACGGTTGCAAACATTACTGCGCTTTGGATTGCTCGAAATCGTTTGTTAAAAGCCGATGGTGAATTTACCGGTATTGCATCGCAAGGAATTGTGGCAGGTATGCTGCACTATGGATACAGAGGTCTTGCGGTATTAATTTCAGAACGTGGTCATTATTCATTAGGTAAATCGGTTGATTTATTAGGGATAGGGCGCGACAACTTAGTTGGTATTAAAACAACTGATGACAACAAGGTCGATGTAAATGCCATGCGAGACAAAGCCCGCGAGCTTGAGTCTAAAGGCATTAAAGTAATGGCAATTATTGGTGTTGCAGGCACAACCGAAACCGGCAATATTGATCCCCTCAACGAAATGGCTGATTTAGCGCAAGAGATTAACTGTCATTTTCATGTTGATGCTGCTTGGGGTGGGGCAACGTTATTATCTAATACTTATCGTCCTCTGCTCAATGGTATTGAGCGAGCAGACTCAATAACAATTGATGCCCACAAACAAATGTATGTCCCGATGGGTGCAGGTTTAGTGCTGTTTAAAGATCCCGCTGCAACCGATGCAATAGAGCATCATGCTGAGTATATATTGCGTAAGGGCTCTAAAGATTTAGGTAGCCACACACTAGAGGGTAGCCGCCCTGGTATGGCTATGTTAGTGCATGCTTGCTTACGTGTTATTGGCCGTAAAGGCTATGAAATGCTAATCGATCGAAGTATAAAAAAGGCAAAGTATTTTGCTGATTTAATCAAGGCAGACGAAGATTTTGAACTTATTTCAGAGCCTGAGCTATGTTTGCTTACTTATCGCTATGTGCCTAAGCAAATAAAACAAGCGATTGCTGAGGCTGATGAAAAAACACGGATTGATATTTTTGCTTCACTAAATCGTTTTACAGCCAGTATGCAAAAACGCCAGCGTGAATCTGGACGCTCGTTTGTATCGCGTACTCGTTTGACTCCAGCTCAATACGATAATCAACCTACGGTTGTGTTTAGGGTTGTACTGGCTAATCCGCTTACCTCGGGTGTGATTTTAAAAGAGATATTAGCTGAGCAAAAAGAGCTTGCTAAAACAGACCCAGTATTTAAAAAGTATTTAAGCAAATACATGAAATAGTAAATTTAGCATTTATAAAAAAAGACGCTGTTAAGCGTCTTTTTTTATTGCTTAGCTAAAAGCAACAGGCTTTTATAATATTGCTAATGATGTGCTGTGAAGGCTTTATTTTTTCCATTGCTAAAAATTCGTCAGGCTGATGCGCCTGATTAATAGAACCTGGTCCCATAACTATGGTTTCACAACCCAGTTGCTGAATAAAAGGTGCTTCTGTGCAGTAATTAACAGCAATGGCTTTTTGGCCCGCTACCTTTTCAGCTAGTTGAACTAGCGCGCTGTCGGTTCTGCCAGTAAATGCGGGTATTGGGTCATGTAGGTCAATAACACTTACTGAGTTTGGGTATTGCTCGTTTATGTCTTTTGTTGCATCTAGCAGCAGTGCTTGTAGCTCTTGTACGCTCAACCCTGGCAATGGGCGCATATCAATATGCATTTCACAACACCCACATATTCTATTTGCGTTGTCACCACCATGAATATTACCCAAATTTAAAGTAGGATAAGGTATTTCAAAGTGGCTTAGTGAATACTTATTCTTTAGTTGCTCTTTTAAGATCAGTAATTTTGAAGTCACTTTATGCATAACTTCAATGGCATTAAGACCACGTTCGGGATCGGAGCTATGGCCAGAACGACCGACAACTCTTATTGCAGTACTCATATGCCCTTTGTGTGTAAATACTGGTGTCATATCAGTGGGTTCGCCAATAATACAGCGTGCCGGCTTTAAGTTAGGATGTTTGCAAATTTGCTGTGCGCCTGCCATGGTGGTTTCTTCATCTGCAGTGGCAAGTATTAAAATTGGCTGTGTTTGTTGTTTTTCATCTAGTTCGCTTATAGCTTGTAATACGAAAGCAAAAAATCCTTTCATATCAATACTACCTAGCCCATACAGTTTGTTGTCGAGTTCTGTTAATTTAAACGGATCATGATTCCAGCGGCTGTCATCAAACGGCACTGTGTCGGTATGCCCAGCAAGCATTAAACCACCATCCCCGACGCCACGTTTAGCTAATAAGTTATAACGCCCTTTTTTACCTTCCAGTTCTATTATTTCACAAGTAAAACCGAGCGTTTCACACCAGATGGCAAGTAACTCGATAACGCTTTTATTACTCATGCATTCGCTGTCTTCAATTGCACTGATAGACGGGGCTGCAATTAATTGCTGGTACATAGAAATAAACGAAGGCAAAGACATAAAAAATTCCAAAATAACTATTCAATTTAATTGCATAACAATATAAAAGTATTTATTATGAATATCAATTCACTTTTTAAGCATAAATATATTAAGTAACGCAATGATGATAATGCGACGATAATCAAAATTCATTAACAAAAAAGACTTACTTAGCACCTAAGCTAGTGTAAGCGAACACACAAATAAGTAGTAATAGATTTTAAGAGAATGAGTAAATAATGAATGTAGCGATTATTGGCGCAAGTGGATACAGCGGCGCAGAACTAGCAAGCCTTGTGGCTAAACACCCAAATTTAAAACTGTCAGGTAGCTATGTATCTGAAGGAAGCCTAGATAAACACAAATTACTGAGTGATTTATATCCAGAGCACTTAGGTTTACTTGATACTCCTTTACTTCCTCTTACAAAGTCAGCGTTCGACGACATTAATGCGAATGCAGATTACGTATGCCTGTGTACCGACCATAAAGTAAGTGTAGATTTAGCCCCGCAATTTTTAGCGATGGGCAAAAAGGTGTTTGACCTATCGGGTGGTTATCGCCTAGCAAGCAATGATGATTACGTTACTTATTACGGCTTTGAACATAAGCACCCTGAGTTATTAAATGAATCGGCCTATGGTTTAGCTGAATGGAATAGCAACGACATTGCAAATGCAAATTTAGTGGCTGTTGCTGGCTGTTATCCTACCGCGGCGCTGAATGCGTTAAAGCCACTTCAGCAAGCAGGTTTGTTAAGCGACGACAAAATTATTATTAATGCAGTGTCGGGTGTAACTGGCGCAGGGCGTAAAGCCAGTGTAGGTACTCACTTTTGTGAAGTGTCGCTAGCGCCATATGGTTTATTTAATCATCGCCACGGACCAGAAATAGAGCAACACCTTGGTCACCAGGTTTTATTTACCCCTCATTTAGGTAACTTTGCTCGCGGTATTTTAGAAACCATTTACGTGCAACTAAAACCTAATGTTACAAGTGAGCAAGTGGCTAAGGCCTACAGCGTGCTTGAAAACGAGCCTTTAATCCGCTTGTTAGGTAGTAAGATCCCGTCAATTAAGGGAGTTGCAAAGCAGCCTTATGTTGATATTGGTTGGCAGCAGCAAGGCTCTCAACTCATTGTTATGGCAGCCATTGATAATTTACTAAAAGGTGCTGCAGGGCAAGCTCTGCAGTGTATTAATTTATCAATGAATTTAGACCACTCCACAGGCTTAAAAGGAGCGTTTTAATGGCTAAAAAAACGTGGGTTATTAAGCTTGGCGGCGCTGTACTTAATACTGAAAATGCTGCTCGTGCGTTATTTGATGTGTTGTCTAATCAGCCAAGTCATAACTTTGTAATTGTGCATGGTGGCGGGGCATTAGTCGATACATGGTTAAAAGAAGCCGGTTTTGTTAGCGCTAAGCATCAAGGTTTACGTATTAGCCCGGCAGAGCAAATGCCCCATATAGTTGGTGCACTTGCAGGTTGTGCAAACAAGCAGTTAATGGCTCAAGCTATTGCTTCTGGCCATAAACCTGTTGGTTTAAGCCTTTACGAAGCAGGCGTAACCGCATCGCAAAAGCTCAAAGCATTGTGCCTAGTAGGAAAGTGCGAAAGTAACAACGACTCTATTATTAACGACTTACTAAACGTCGGGCGCTTACCAATTGTTAGCTCTATAGGTTTTGACGAGCAAGGGCTTTGGTACAACGTTAATGCAGACGAGGCAGCGGCAGCTATCGCCAATAATTTAAATGCAGAACTTATTTTTATGACTGACGTAGAGGCCGTTCTTGACGCTAATAAGCAGCCAATACATCAATTAGATACAAAACACATTGAGACTTTAATTGCAGAGGGAGTAATTGTGGGCGGGATGGAGGTCAAAGTTAAGACCAGTCTTCACGCTGCCCTACACTTACGACGCGGTGTGTATATTTCCAGCTGGCAAAAGCCAGAAAATTTAACTGCTTTGCTGCAAGGCGAGCATGTCGGAACAAAGATTACACCATAGGGTTACCATGTTAGAGAATTTTTTAACGGGTCTAGAATTAGACCAACAAGGCGCACTTAATTTATTAAAGCTGGCGCGTGATTTAAAGGCAAAGCCAGAAAAATACAGTCAAGTACTAGCGGGCAAGTCAGTTGTTACGCTATTTGAAAAACAGAGCTTACGTACGCGTTTGTCGTTTGATATTGGTATTAATCGTTTAGGTGGTCATGCGGTTTATTTAGATCAGCAAAATGGCGCTATGGGCGCACGTGAATCTGTAAAAGATTTTGCCCTTAACATTTCAACGTGGGCCGACGGTATTGTAGCGCGTGTAAACCAGCATAGTACGTTAACCACCTTAGGTGAGTACTCTTCTGTTCCTGTGGTTAATAGCTTGTGTGACTTGTATCACCCTTGCCAAGCATTGGCAGACTTTTTAACGCTTCAAGAAGTGCATGGCGATGTGAGCGAGCTTAAAGTAGCTTACCTAGGAGAGGGCAATAATGTAACTCATTCACTTATGCTATTAGCGGCAACGCTTGGTACTGATTTTGTGGCAGTAACGCCTAAAGGCAGCTCGCCTGATTCGCAAATTCTTAAAAAAGCAGAGCAAATAGCAGCTATGAATGGCGCATCAGTAATGGTAAGTGACAGGGTTGAGGCGGCGGTTGGCGCAAACGTTGTTTACGCCGATACATGGGTTTCAATGGGGGACGATACCCCGCTTGAGCAAGTTAAAGAAAAATATATGCCTTATCAGTTAAACCAAGCATTGCTAGATCAAACAGGGGCGACTACGGTATTACATTGCCAACCGGCACACCGTGAGTTTGAAATTACCTCTGAGGTAATGGACGGCCCAGCATCAAAAATTATTCAACAAGCAGAAAATCGCATGCATGCGCAAAATGCTCTGCTAGTTACATTACTAAATCCAAATTTTGTTAAGGAACACCTATGAGTTCAATTAAAAAAGTCGTTTTAGCCTATTCAGGTGGTCTAGATACATCGGCTATCGTGCCATGGTTAAAAGAAAATTACGGCTGTGAAGTAATCGCGTTTGTTGCCGATGTAGGCCAAGGCGCAGAAGAGCTTGAAGGCGTTGAAGAAAAAGCCATCGCATCAGGCGCATCAGAGTGTTACGTAGTTGACTTAAAAGATGAAATGGTAAGTGAATACATTTACCCAACGCTTAAAACAGGTTCTATTTATGAAGGTACTTACTTACTAGGTACCTCAATGGCGCGTCCAATCATTGCTAAAGCGCAAGTTGAAATTGCACGTAAAGTAGGTGCCGATGCACTTTCGCATGGTTGTACGGGTAAAGGTAATGACCAAGTACGTTTTGAATCGTGCTTTGCAGCGCTTGCACCCGATTTAAAAGTCATTGCACCATGGCGAGAGTGGGACTTATCAAGCCGTGAATCACTACTAGATTACTTAGCCGAGCGTGATATTCCGTGTTCTGCTTCAGCAACAAAAATTTACAGCCGTGATGCTAACGCATGGCACATTTCCCACGAAGGTGGCGAGCTTGAAGATCCATGGTGTGAGCCTAGCGACCAAGTTTGGACTTGGACTAACTCTCCTGAGCAAGCACCCGATAAAGCCGAGCTAGTAACATTAAAAGTAGTTGAAGGTGAAGTGGTTGCCGTCAATGGCGAAGAGCTTAAACCTTATGATTGTTTAGTTAAATTAAACGACATTGCATCACCGCATGGTGTTGGCCGTGTTGATATAGTAGAAAACCGTTTAGTCGGCATGAAATCTCGTGGTTGTTACGAAACCCCAGGTGGTACGGTGATCATGGCGGCCCTTCAAGCAATAGACGAGCTAGTACTTGATAAATCAAGCCGTAAGTGGAAAGAAGTATTAGGCGGCGAATTTTCGCACCTAGTGTACGACGGACGTTGGTTTACGCCGCTTAAAGACTCTATTTTAGCGGGCGCCGAGGCGTTATCTACATTAGCAACGGGTGAAGTGGTACTTAAGCTTTATAAAGGCCAAGTGACTGCGGTTCAGAAAAAATCACCTAACAGCCTATACAGCGAAGACTTTGCGACCTTTGGCGAAGATGATGTGTATGACCAATCACATGCTGAAGGCTTTATTCGTTTATTCTCGCTTTCAAGCAGAATTTCGGCGTTGTCTAAAAAGTAAATTTTACGCCCCTTGTAAAAGGGGCATTTCAGGGTTTGGAGATATTTCATGGCATTATGGGGCGGACGTTTTTCTACGGGTCCAGACGAGGCGTTTAAACAATTTAACGACTCACTTCCATTTGACTACCAACTAGCAGAGCAAGATATTATTGGCTCTGTTGCATGGGCTGGCGCACTTGAACAAGTTAACGTGCTATCAAACGATGAGCACAAAGAATTAGTATCGGTATTATACGAGCTACTCGAAGAGGTAAAAGCAGACCCAATGGCTGTAGCTACCTCAGGTGCTGAAGATATTCATTCGCACGTTGAAGCGGCTCTAATTGAGAAAGTGGGTGACTTAGCTAAAAAGTTACACACAGGTCGCAGTCGAAATGACCAAGTAGCCACCGACTTTAGATTATGGTGCCGTGATACTGCCGATCATATTTTAAAAGCCATTGCGCAATTAAAGGCTGAATTTGTTGCGTTGGCTGAACGCGAACTAGGTACTATTTTACCTGGTTATACCCATTTGCAACGTGCACAACCCGTACTATTTAGCCACTGGTGTATGGCGTATGTTGAAATGCTAGAACGCGACGAAAGCCGTTTGCAGGACGCTAAAGCCCGTATGAACTATTGCCCGCTAGGCAGCGGCGCATTGGCAGGCACTGCTTACCCAATTGACCGCCAAACACTTGCACAAGGCTTAGGCTTTACAGGTGCAACTAAAAACAGCCTTGATGGTGTATCTGACCGTGACTTTGTTGTTGAGCTATTAAGTTGTGCGTCTATTTCAATGATTCACTTATCGCGTATGTCTGAAGATTTAATTTTTTATAACTCAGGTGAAGCGGGTTTTATTGAGCTTGCCGACAATGTTACATCTGGCTCGTCTTTAATGCCGCAAAAAAAGAACCCAGATGCACTTGAGCTTATCCGTGGTAAAACAGGTCGTGTATTTGGTGCCTTTAGCGCCATGATGATGACCCTTAAAGCACTCCCTCTTGCTTACAATAAAGATATGCAAGAAGACAAAGAAGGCATTTTTGATGCGATGCCAACATGGCTTGCGTGTATTCACATGGCACAAGCGTGTATTAAAGGCGTAAAGGTAAAAGGTGAGCGCACATTAGCTGCGGCAAAAGGTGGCCATGCAAATGCAACCGAGCTGGCTGATTACTTAGTTGCTAAGGGGGTACCTTTTAGAGAGGGGCATCATATTGTAGGTGTGTTGGTGCAGCTTGCAATAAGTGAAGATAAAACCCTTGAGGAGCTCTCACTTGAACAATATAAATCAGTAAATGATGTGTTTGAAGACGATGTTTATCCTGTACTTGAAATAGACGCCTGTATTAAAGCACGTCAAGCAGTTGGCGGCACCTCCATTGAGCAAGTCACTAGCGCAATTAAAGCAGCCAAAAAAAAACAGCAGATAACGGTTCGTGATGCCAATCTAGACGACGTTGAATCAATTGCAAAACTTATTCAACACTGGGCAACTGTCGGCGAAAACTTGCCGCGTGCTAAAAGCGACATGGTGCATTCGATTAATGAATTTGCTGTAACCGAAATAGACGGCAAAGTGTCGGGCTGTGCATCGCTGTATATATACGATACCGGCCTTGCAGAGATACGCTCTTTGGGTATTGACCCGCAAAGTGCAGTAACTGGGCAAGGGCGGCAATTAGTTGACCATTTACTAATAAAAGCCAAAAAATTGGCACTTAATCGCGTAATTGTACTTACTCGCGTGCCAGACTTTTTTGAAAAACAAGATTTTGCTTTTTGCAGTAAAGACAGCCTGCCAGAAAAAGTAATGAAAGATTGTGAATTGTGCCTTCGTAAAGAAAACTGCGACGAAGTAGCAATGGAATACATTTTAAAGCCAAGTAATAAAGCGGCGATCCCGTGTAAATTCGTGGCTTAAACTCCCTGGATACAAAAAACGTACGGTTACCCCTGTGCGTTTTTTTATGCCTGAACTTATCTGGTCGGAGGTGTTTTGGTTGTCTCAACTTCTAGTAAATTTACTTAAAAATAAAATTTAAATAAAAGTTGGTACATAGCTTGCAAATAGCTATGTAGTTATAAATAGCAACTACTACCATGAGTAGTGCATATACCTACACAATGGTGTGATTTATTTTTACGCCAATTAAATTAAACTTTTATAAGGATCAATTACATGCAAATTTCAGCTAATAGCCAAGTGCAAATGCAAGCATACAACAAAACACAACAATTACAGCCTGCGGCTGAACAAACTAGTAGCACTAAAACCCTACAATCTGATACAGTAAGTTTCTCGCAAGAAGGTTTAAGTGCGGCCAGTGTTGATCTACAGCGTGCTGGTGTTTTGCCACCTGACATGATTAAACCAAAGTGATAATTTAAGGCGTTTAATGTTTTTACAAGAGTTATTTGGGCTATTCTCTCTCTCTGCATTTTTTATGTGGGGCTTTTTAATGGCCTTTTTTTTTAATGTATTTATTTATACAATCGGTTTAAAAAAAGGCACAACTCTTTTATTTAGCTCTTTTGTAATGATGTGTTCATACACCTTATCAGATTACTTTTTTACTTGGCTTTCTTTTAAAAATTCATTCTACTTAAATTTCGCCTTATATGATATCGCTACAATTACCGCTCTTCTGTGCTTATACAAAATAGTAAAAAAAACCACGCCATCTTTCTTATATTTAGTATTAGGCCTCAGTATAAATACCATTTTCTTTTTATTAATGCATTTAGACACTGACATTTATGAAAATAAACATCATTGGTGGTTTTGGGAGGTTTATATGTACGCTATGAACTCAATAGACATTATTATGATTGTTGCATTAATAATTGATAGAGATATTTTAGGGCTGCATAAACTTAAAAATGCAATCCGCACATTACTAAATCCAAGCGCTAATTCAAAAGAGCCCTAGCTTAAAATTCATTTTTTATTTTTGCGATGAAAAAACGTCAAAGCATAAATTGAAGTGCGGTAACTTTACTCAAAGTGACTACGTTACGACAAACACGCACCATAAAGTATAAGCCACATGTCACTTAGCTTTAGACTGTAAAATAAAAGAATACTCCTTAAATTTGGTAAACAACCTAATCATGAAACGCTTTAAAACTAGTTCCAACTATCTTTCTATATTAGCGTATTTGTAATATAGGTTTTTTGTATGTCCTTTTTATCCCCCTTAGCTTCAAGCATATACAAACCTATTCAATTAAATATGTACTTACCGACCAGAATGACCTGCTCTTATTACATTAGCGATTATTATGTTAGATGACCTGATGTTAACCCCAGATGTAAGTTTTTATATTGGAGCATTGGTACAGTGGGGTTTTTTAATGGCCTTTTTGTACTCATTCGTTTCTAGCATTAATACACCTGACAAAAAGCGTGTTTGGTTATCTCTAGTGATGACGGTTTCATATCTATCAAGCCTTTTTATAGATATTCAAACAATTCAGTACCTCGATTTTTTTTATTTTGATATAGCTACTATTTTTGCCCTAGTGGTACTTAATTTATTTATTAAAGAGAGGCTTATATCCGCCTATTTATCAACGGGGCTCTCAGTGAATGCTATCCTATTTTTAGGAATGCATTTAGATACCGTGGTTTATAATAACTACGAACCGTGGCTTTTTACAGTACTTTACTCTTGGCTAGTCAACTTTAACGACTTTGCCATGGTTGCCGTTTTCTTCATTAAAAAAGACTTCTTGGGTTTGGTTAAAGCAAAATCATACATATACAAACAATTGAGTCGAAGTTTATAAATGCTTGAACATGCCACATTAATGCTTGGTTCAATCAATGACCATTTGAGTATTTTTATCACATGGTTTTTTACTGTTGCATTTCTTTATAATTTAACAATAAGCATAAATGTTAAAAACAGAAGCGCTATGTTTCTGTCTTTAATAATGATGGTGTCGTATACGCTGACCTTAATAATGGGAAAAGCGCAGTTAATGATTACGACTTCGTTTTATTTAGATTTTGCTCTATCTGACGTGGTTGCTATTTTTGCAATCGTGACCTTTTCACACTTTTACAAAGCGCCTTACTCAATTGCATATTATTATCTTATTCTTGGTTTGAGTCTTAACGCTATGCTGTTTTTGGTTATGCATTACGATTATGCTGTTTCGGCTAATTATGATTATTGGTGGGGTTGGGGATTGTATGCTATTGGACAGGTTTCTAGTGATATAATAATGGCTTTAGTACTTATTGCTAATAAAGATATTTTAGGTTTGGTTAAATTGAAAAATGTTGTGTTGAATCGTAAAACACCGGTGGCTAGGTAATGGGTAGTTTTTTGGAGGACTTTTTTTGGAGTCTCGCTGAAATTAGCGAGCTCTTGGGCATACTCATTACATGGTTATTTGTTTTTACATTTTTATATAACCTGTCTGCGGCCATCAATAAATCAGACAACAGCCGCACTCAGCTGTCATTCATTATGATGGTTTCTTATACGTTGAGTTTGTACATAAACATATACACACCATTACGGTACCTACAATTATTTGCCTTTGATGTAGTCACTATTGCCGTTATTTTTATTTGGCGGCTGTGCTTAGGTAAAGTCATCCCTGTAGGCTTTTATTATTTAATAGCAGGACTGTGTATTAATGCAGCGCTTTTTATGGCCATGCATATTGATATAATAGTAAGCTCAAATTATGAATTTTGGTGGTTGTGGATGCTTTATGGCTTTTCAACACTTATTGTTGATTTCATAATGGCTCTAGTACTTATTACAAATAAAGATATTTTAGGATTGGTTAAATTAAAAAACATTATGTTGAATCGTAAAACACCGGCAGCTATTTAATGGGGAGTAATTTGGAAAGTATATTCCTAAGCATTGCTGAGATTGGTGCGCCTCTTGGTATTTTTATTACGTGGCTATTTGTTTTTACTTTTTTATATAATTTATCCGCGGCTATTAATAAACCTGATAATAGCCGAACTCAACTGTCATTCATTATGATGGTTTCTTATTCGTTGAGTTTGTACATATATGCGTATACGCCATCGGTGTTTTTGCAATTATTTGCCTTTGACGTTGTTACTATTGCCGTCATATTTATTTGGCGGCTGTGCTTGGGTAAAGTTATTCCTATTGGCTTTTATTACTTAATTGTAGGGCTATGTATTAACGCATCGCTTTTTATGGCTATGCATATTGATACAATAATACAGCTTTATGGTGGATATTGGTGGTTATGGGCGGTATACGGATTAGTGGTACCACTTGTTGATTTAACGATGGCTGTAGTACTTATTGTCAATAAAGATATTTTAGGGTTGGTTAAATTAAAAAATACAGTAATAAATCGTAAAAATAAAGCCGGTGAAATAAGGAAAGTGTAGTTTGGTAGATTTTATGTGGAGTCTCGCTGCAATAAGCGAGCTCATAGGTATAATTATTACGTGGTTATTTGTTTTTACTTTTTTATATAACCTTTCTGCAGCGATTAATAAACCTGATAATAGCCGAACTCAACTGTCATTCATTATGATGGTCTCTTATACGTTGAGTTTATACATAGACGCTTATACTCCAGCGCCTTATCTTCAATTATTTGCCTTTGATGTCGTCACCATTGCCGTTATTTTTATTTGGCGGCTGTGCTTAGGGAAATTCATCCCTGTTAGCTTTTATTATTTAATAGTAGGGCTGTGTATTAATGCATCGCTTTTTATGGCCAT